>JAEURE010000031.1 GCA_016789485.1 Anaerolineales bacterium
AACAGGGTTCCAAGTTCGCCATCCGTGAAGGCGGTCTCACCGTCGGTGCGGGTGTCGTTACCAAGATCATCGAGTAATCAGAAAGTAAGGTAGTAAGATGGCTTCCAAGAAGAAGGATGTCCGCCCGGTCATTACGCTTCAGTGCAATGACTGCAAAGAACGGAATTACACCACCGAGAAGAATCGCCGCAACGATCCAAACCGGTTGGAGTTCAACAAGTACTGTTCGCGCTGCAAGAAGCACACAGTACATCGCGAAACGAAGTAGTTTTAAGGGTGAGGGATAGAACCTCACCCTACCTTAGGCCAGTGGCTCAATTGGCAGAGCTCTCGTCTCCAAAACGAGCGGTTGTGGGTTCAAGTCCTACCTGGCCTGCCTGAGGCAACAACGCCGTCCTCATAAGAGCAGGCGGCGTTTTAGCCGTAAAATGATAGTAAGGAGTATTGCCTTGGCTGAGAAAGCAAAGAAAGTCAAGAAAACAGAAAACGCTATTCAGCGTTACTTTCGTGAAACCACGGGAGAACTTCGTAAGGTGAGCTGGCCTACCTGGCCCGAAGCAAGACGCCTGACAGCCCTTGTTTTAGCTGTGATGGTTGTTGTGGGTCTTTTCCTTTGGGTAGTGGATTTATTTGCTGGCAACCTGTTGGATTTGGTGCTTGGCATTTAGTTTGAATTGAGGATCTGATGGATTTACCGGAACCGCAAGAGCAGATGGAACAGGAACCGATGGAAGAAACAACCGAGGAGCAGATTGCTCCTGCGGATGATTCCGCTTCTTCATCAGAACCGACGCCTGCTCCCACCTCCGAGACGCAGATCCCCACCGATTTGCCTCCCGTGGAGGCAGTTGTTGAAGGCCCTGCCTGGTATGTGATTCATTGTTATTCGGGTTACGAAAACAAAGTCCGCCACAACCTTGAACAGCGCATTGAGACCATGGGCATGAAAGATAAGATCTTTGACGTGGTCATTCCCACACAGGAAGAGATCGAAGTCAAGGATGGCAAACGCCGTACCGTGGAACGTCACATCTTCCCCGGGTATGTGCTTGTGAATATGGCTCTCTCTGAAGATTCCTGGTATGTGGTTCGAAACACTCCCGGTGTGACAGGCTTCGTGGGAATGGGGAATAACCCTACACCCCTGCGCCAGGAGGAAGTTGCTCAAATCGTCAAACGCATGGAAGCTGAAGCGCCCACTGTTAAAGTGACATATAAGGTGGGGGAGCGCGTGCGTATTGTGGACGGTCCTTTCAACGATTTTCGCGGTGTGGTTTCCGAAATTGATATGGAACGCACCAAAGTCCGTGTGATGGTGAGTTTCTTTGGACGCGAAACACCCGTTGAGTTGGACTTCCTGCAGGTAGAGAAAAGTTAATTAGACAGTAGCAGGCTTCCGTTAAGCCTGATGCGGTGGGAGGGTCTCCCAAATGACCCGCTAAAACCACGAAGGAGTTAAGTAAAAATGGCAAAGAAGTTAAAAGCAATCGTTCGTTTACAGCTTGAGGCTGGCAAGGCAAACCCTGCGCCTCCCGTCGGTCCTGCGTTGGCCAGCCATGGTATTAACATCATGGCCTTCTGTAAGGAATACAATGCCCGCACCTCCAATCGTCAGGGCGAGGTTCTTCCTGCGGAAATCACCATCTACACCGATGGTTCGTTTACGTTTGTGCTTCGTACTCCGCCTGCTGCGGTTTTGCTTCGCAAAGCTGCCAAGGTTGAGAAGGGCTCCGGCGTTCCCAACAAGGAAAAGGTTGGTAAGGTGACCCGCGCTCAAGTGAAGGAAATCGCTGAGTTGAAGATGAAAGACCTCAACGCGATCAACATTGAAGGCGCAATGAAGCAGGTTGAAGGTACAGCCCGCTCGATGGGTATTGTAGTAACCGATTAATTTTGTGGGAGGATGGCTTGCGCTGTCCGCTTGCACCACGGAGGATAAAATGACCAAACACGGAAAGAAATATACGGCGGCTGCCGCCAAAGTTGAAGTTGACAAGGTGTATTCCGCCCGCGAAGCTGTTGCTCTCGCGAAGGAAACCTCAATCACCAAGTTCGATGCGACAATTGAAGTTCACATGCGCACCACGCTTGACTCACGTCAGGCGGATCAACAATTGCGCGATGTCGTGGTACTTCCGCACGGCCTCGGCAAGACAGTCCGGGTGCTTGTCTTCGCTCAGGGCGAAGGCGCCGCAGCTGCTCGTGCAGGCGGAGCTGATCTCGTTGCCGATGATGACGAGACCATGAAGAAGATCGAAAGCGGCGCTCTTGACTTTGATGTTGCCATTGCCACCCCCGATGCCATGGGTAAAGTGGGTCGCTTGGGTCGTATCCTTGGCCCCCGCGGTCTCATGCCGAACCCGAAAGCTGGCACAGTAGTTGCCGCTCAGGATATGGAACGCGCCATCAAAGAGGCGAAAGCCGGCCGCGTAGAATATCGCCTTGATAAGACCAATAATATTCATGTTTCCATCGGCAAGGCTTCTTTCTCTGCTGATAAACTGTATGAAAACTATGTAGCTTTGGTAGATGCGGTTAACAAATCCCGCCCATCTGGCGCGAAGGGTAACTTCGTCAAGCGTATTACCGTTACCTCCACCATGGGACCTGGCGTAAAAGCCGATCCCAACGAACATATGCAAGGTGCCGAGTAGCAATACTCGTTTATCCCTAAAATTCCACTTCGCCGATGAAGGCGGGTGTCCCAGTAATGGGACTTAATTTCCTGCTCAGGTGGAGACTACTAGCATATTTCAGTGCTTTATTGCACTGGTTCCCCTTGGGAATTGCGAAAAAGTCTTTGCCTGCGTTAAGTGGCAAAGACTTTTATATTGAAAGGAGGTGAAAAACCTTTGGCAATTTCTAAACAACGCAAGGAAGAAGTGCAGGCTCGGTACTCGGATTGGGTCGAGCGCAGTGAAGCAGTGATTCTTGTGGAATACAGCGGCGCAAACATGAAGTCCATCGATGCGATCCGCGCGAAGATCCGTGAAACTGGCGGCGAATTCCACATCGTAAAGAACACACTCGCCCGCCGCGTATTTGCAGAGCATGGCATGGAATTTCCTGCCGACTATCTCGTAAAATCCACGGCTATCTCGTTTGCGTTCAAAGACCCGGCTTCCACAGCGAAAGCATTGACCGATGCTACAAAAGGCAATGAGTTCGTGAAAGTGAAAGGCGGTTTGATGGGCGGCAAGTCTTTGAGCCCGGCGCAAGTGAAAGCCCTTTCGGATATGCCCCCGCTGCCCGTCATGCGCGCGACGTTGCTCGGCGTTTTGCAGGCCCCCGCCGGCAAACTCGTCCGCACGTTGGCAGAGCCCGCACGCGGTCTCGCGGCTGTCATCAAGGCATACGCAGAAAGCGCGCAGGCTTCGGCCTAGTTTTCAATTATTCTCGCGGGGTTTTCCCGCAGGAATGTTCAAATTTCAAAAACTATTACTTAGCAAGGAGTGCTAAACAATGTCTGACAAGCTCGAAAAACTCGTGGAAGAACTCTCCACACTTTCCGTCCTCGAGGCGGCTGATCTCGTGAAGAAGCTCGAAGAGAAGTGGGGCGTTTCCGCCGCCGCTCCCGTAGCTGTTGCTGCTGTTGGTGGTGGCGCTGCTGCCTCTGCTGAACCTGTCGAAGAGAAGACCGAGTTTGATGTGGTCATCAAGGACGCCGGTGCCAAGAAGATCGATGTCATCAAAGTCATCCGTCAGTTGACCAGCCTCGGCCTCGGCGAAGCCAAGACCCTCGCCGAAACCGCTGGCGGCAAGATCCTCACCGCCGTTGGCAAAGATGCCGCTACCGACGCCAAGAAGAAGCTCGAAGAAGCTGGCGCCGTCATCGTCGTCGAATAATTTTTCGGAAAGAA
This sequence comes from Anaerolineales bacterium, assembly GCA_016789485.1. Lineage (GTDB taxonomy): Bacteria > Chloroflexota > Anaerolineae > Anaerolineales > Villigracilaceae > Villigracilis. Next base: position 3,861 of record JAEURE010000031.1, read on the forward strand.
CAAAAGAGGCCATCCACAAGGATGGCCTCTTTTGATTTAACGCCTCTTTCCTACTTCAGCTTGATTCTGAAGACGATATACTTTTTCTACACTGTATATCGTTTGTTCCAGCTGTCCGGGAAAGTAAGCCCATTACCATAGACGAAGCGAATAAGCTGCCCGTGATGTTGAACTTCGTGCTCGAGGAGGTTAAAGGCAAGATCAGTTTGTGCATCGCTCAGATTTGTAAAGTTGATTTCGCCCAATTGATTATAGGTTGCTTCCAGGGCGTCCAGCACAGAGTCCTTGATGTGTGGTTCTGCGAGATTGCAAGAGAAACCCTGCCAACTGCCGGCCAGAATTGCCTTGATGTAGCTTTCACGTGCTCCTACCATGCACCAAAGTTGGCCTGATATTCGATTTGATGGGATATTTGGCAAATCTAAGCGCAGTGATTTTTCATCGAGATGGGTGACAAGGTCATGTGTCAGTTTGAATGCCCGCTCTAATTTTTCCTTTAATATCTTATCCATGGATATATCCTTAATAAAATACAGCCTGTAAATTTACAGGCTGTATTTTATTCATTTTTAGTTATATCGGTCAACTTTGCGTATGACCATGACCACTTTGCCTTTGATCTCAAGCGCTTCGGTCTTCTTGAGCATGATTGGTTTCATGGTTGGATTGGCAGGCTGCAAACGGTAGCCATCTTTTTCTTTGAAATAGTATTTGAGCGTGGTTTCGTTGCGATCTGAAAGCCATACCGCCACCATGTCGCCGTTGCGTGCTTCCTGTGCGGGTTTGAGAATAACGATGTCGCCGTCATTGATCATGGCATCGATCATTGATTCTCCCTGAACCTTCAGGGCAAACAGGTCCTTGCCTTTTTCCCTGGATGGCATAAGGGACATGGCGACTTCAATAGAATCTTCAGCGGTGAAGGTGTTGAAATCAGTAGAGGGAATTGGAATGGGTTCACCAGCTTGGATGACGCCGGCCAGCGGCACACGGAGCATATCACCGAGCGGGGTGTTGCCGGTCAGGCGCATTCCGCGTGAGATCTTGCGGTCACGTTCAATGTGACCTGATTTTTCAAGTTGGTCGAGGTAATAATTCACCACGGAGGTGGATGAAATATCACAATGCTCGCCAATCTCGCGGATTGAAGGGGGGTGTTTGTGTTCGCGTTGATAGGAAGCTATAAAATCCAGAATTCTCTGGTGGCGCTCGCCTAAACCTTTGCTTTTTCTAACCATCATCATCATTTTGGGGCCTCCTGCCAGATTTCTGGCACGGTGAGCATTCTTCGCTCATTTGTGCTAGGAATGATAACCGAACGCCTGTTCTGTGTCAAGGCTGTAACGATGTCAGAATTTGTGTGTTACACCCAGGTGCGGCGGCGCATCCAGAAGAACATAAAGACCGGGGTAAGCAGCATCATGCTCAAGGTCCCGTAAAAGACCGTGGGCATGGTCCAGCTTACATAGGGCGGGTTTGCGGCGAAGAAGTTCATCCCAAAGAAGCCTGTGACAAAAGTCAACGGCATGAAAAGCGTGGTGATGATGGTGAGGGTCTTCATGATTTCATTCATGCGATTGTTGATGACGGAGAGGTAGGTGTCCAGGGCGCCGCCAACGAGATCGCGCAGGCTTTCATTGACATCGTGCAGGCGGACGAGGTGGTCGTAAATATCGCGGAAGAAGATGCGGTCTTTACGGTCGATAACCTGGTAGTCGTCGCGCGCCATTTTGTTAAGCACCTCACGCTGGGGGAGCAGAATGCGGCGCATGGCAAGCAGGACACGTTTTAATGTGAATAGTCTCGTGAGTGTTTCTGAACTGGGACGGTCAAAGACTTGATCTTCGATGATATCTATTTCATCATCGATCTTCTCGATGATCGGCATGTAGTCCATTACGATTCCGTCTATGATCTTGTATAAAAGGTGATCTGCGCCGTCTCGCGCATACCGTGGATCGCGCTGGCTGGCATTCCATGTTTCATCTATGGAAGGCACAGGATTGTCATGGTGGGTGATTACATAATTCCTGCCGAGGAAGATATCCAATTCGTCAATTTCCGTATCCCAGGGTTCGGCGGCTTTTATCAGGTGCATATAGTTTAGGACGATATAAAGGTAATCGCCCCAATCGTCTATTTTGGGAGCGTGCGTTTCTTCCAGAGCGTCGTCTATGGCGAGAGGATGGAATCCAAAACCTTTCAGAATGGGGAGGGATGTTTCAGACGATTCCGATGTGAAATCCACCCAAAGCAGGCCTCTTCGGTCCCGTAGGAGGCGGGGGAATTCGGATGGGGAAATCTCGGTGCGGACGGGCTTGCCAGGGGTAAAAAAGAGCGATCGGATCAAGTTTGACCTCCAAAAAGGTGAATTCTTCACTATTTTCAAGAGTAAAATCAATTATCTTGAGTTTGATATTGAAAATATTAAATTAGTACTTGACAAAATTAAAAAAATGCATATAATTTTATTAGAAACATAGAGAAAGTATTGAGTTTTTGGAATTGGTGATTGTTTTCCTTTTGTTTTATCAATGGAGAAGTATCATGAACAATTTTCAGATCGATGATTTGCTTAATATGGCCAAAGAGAAAAACCAGGAAGATGTTGATTCTCAATTATTCCTGAAAGCCACGCAACTTAATGGGACACGCTGGCTGGCTGCTCTTGGCGCCTGGATGGTCGCAAAAGGCGAAAAAATACAGGCTCGTTATACTACATCTTTGCGGTCAAACCGGCTGGGACTTCCATTAAATAAGATCAAAAAAGCCAGAGCCCATTAACCATACAAAATATAACTCATAAAGTTGTCATCTCATAGGAGAAACGAAGCCATGCGACCAGCGCCTACCATCTGCCCGATCTGCCAATCTGAATTGGAAGTTGCCCGATTACACTGCAACTCGTGCGACACATCCATTGAAGGTCATTTCGCAATGGGACAGTTCTCAAATTTAACCCCCGAGCAAATGGAATTCATATTCACGTTTGTACGTTGTGAGGGCAAGATCAACCGCATGGAGCAGGAACTCGAGTTATCCTACCCAACCATTCGCAATCGACTGCACGAGGTAATCCGCGCCCTGGGGTATGAACCCGGTAAGGATGAATCTGTTGAGATCAACGCTGAAATAAGAAGCAGTGCCATTGCCGACCTTGAGGCTGGCAAGATCACTGCGGATCAAGCCATGCGCATTCTGCGCGGTGAGGAGTAAAGCATGTCTAAAACCATTTCTGCAGGCCATACACCAAAGATCATGATTGAGTCCATCGGCGGCGATCTCAGCCTTGTCGGCTGGGAAGGGGATGAGATCCTCTTCAAAGCTGACGAAGAGCAAATGCGCACGAGTCAGGATGGCGACCAGGTCAATGTTTCTTGCGGTGACGATCTTTCCCTGCGCGTGCCAAAATCCGCCTCCATATTTATTGGAAACATCGGCGGAGATGCCTCCATCCGCAGTTTGATCGGAGATATTGAATTAAAAGAAATTGGCGGGGATCTTTCCATGCGCGACGTGAATTCCGTTTCCATAGACACGGTTCATGCGGACTTTAGCCTGCGGGGCGCGAAAGGAAATTTGTTCATCAAAAGCGCCAACAGCGATGTGTCCATCCGCGACGTGGACGGGAACGTAACCTTGGAAACCGTGGCTGACGATCTGGCGCTGCGCGATGTGCGCGGCAATGTCAACGCAAAGGTGGCTGAGGATGTTGTCATGTATTTGAATCCTCAGGCTGGTAATACATATTCTGTTACGGCAGGCGATGATATTTTGCTGGTTATGCCTCCGAAGGCGAATGCAACCCTGACACTCAATGCCGACGATATTAATGTGGATTGGAAAGGCATTGAAGATGAAGAAGATGCCACCAGCCGAGTGGTTACATTGGGAGATGGTTCCGCAACGATTAATTTAAGCGCAGGCGGAGATATCCGCGTAAGCAATCAGGCGGATGCGGGCGAATCGGCTGAAGATTTCGGCAACTTCGCAGGCATTGGTATGGATTGGTCTGGTTTTGGCGAACGCATTTCCCGCCGCGTGGATCAGGCAACTCAACGGGCCCAACGTAAGGTGGAAGAAGCTGCCCGCCGCATTGAACAAAAGACTCGTGAAGCGGAACGCCGTGCAGCAGGCCGTGGCGGTCGGGGCAAAGTCGCTTTGGAAGTTGGCCGATGGAACTGGGATTTTGCCCCCAGGGGCGTACCAATGTCTCCCAAATCTCAAGCCTCTGATGAAGAACGACTTGCCATCTTGAAGATGCTTCAGGAAAAGAAGATCACCGCCGAAGAAGCAGATAAATTATTGGCCGCGTTGGAAGGAGGCTCTTAATGTCATCTGAAGAGCGCAAGAAGATTTTACAAATGGTGGCTGATGGAAAGATCAGCGCGGATGAAGCCGCTACGTTGATGCGCGCATTGGACGACTCTGCCGAAGAGGAGATCGAAATCATTGGCGAGGCATCAGGAATGGGCGGGGAAAGAAGCGACGCGCCGGAGTTCGATCAAGTTCGCAGGCGCGCCAATCGCTTTTCTGGCGCATTCCTTTGGATCGGAGTTATCTTCACTGTGTTGAGCGCGTGGGCGATGTTTGGCATTCAACAAAATGCAGGCACCAACTTTTGGTTTTATTGCATGAGTATGCCGCTCTTCCTTGGAATTTTATTTACTGCGATGGGCGCTGGCAGCAGGACTTCGCGCTGGGTGTATGTGAACGTGGATCGTACCCGCTCAAAGGATGGAGATGGGCCGCGAAATATCACGATTGCGCTTCCTCTCCCGCTCGGGCTTGCCGGCTGGTTCCTGAAAAATTTCGGCAGCCGAATTGAAAAGCTGAAAAATACGAACGTGGACGAAATCATACAAGCGATTGCGATGGCAAAGAATATGACTGAGCCGTTAATCGTACATGTGGATGATGCGGATGATGGCGAAAGAGTGCAGGTTTTTATAGGATAAAAAATGGAAACGATTAAAAAGAAACCTTTATTAAGTGGATTGCTGATCCTGTTTTTAACGGCAATGGTCTTTGCCAACATCGGCGGGAGCATGTATGGCTCGCTGATGCCGCTTTACCTGAAAGACCTGGATGCTTCGATCACGCAGATCGGGCTGTTCTTTACGCTTTCACAGATCGTGCCTTTGCTGCTGCAAATTTTAGGCGGATGGGTTTCCGATACGCTGGGTCGTCTGCGTGCGATTGCGATTGGCAGTGTATTCGGAGTGATCGGCTTCATCCCCCTTATTCTGGCAGATACCTGGCAGTGGCTTTTGCTGGCTGTAGCGATTGGCGCCGTTGCCCGTTCGCTGGTTGGACCAAGCTTCGACGCCTTCATTGCAGAACACTCCAGCGAAGAGAATCGCGGCAAGGTCTTTGGTATTTCGCAGGCGATCTTCATGATCGTCTCCGTGCTGGGTCCTCCGCTGGGCGGGTGGATGGCAGGCGCTTATGGTTTTAAGATCATGTTGTTGGCGGCGGGTATTTTCTACTTTATCGCGATGATCATGCGTTTGAGCATGGCGCGTGAGGCTGCAAAAACCGCCACTGCAACAGCAGAAAAACTTTCATTCAGTAGTTTGAAGACTAATCTGGTTTCGATGTTTGGTCTAGTCTTTTCAGGCGGACTCATCACTTGGATGCTGGTGACGGATGGAATGCGAGATATTTCCTTCCAGTTTTCAGAAAACCTTTTCCCTGTTTATATGCAGGAGGTCGGCGGACTTTCCCTTCAACAGATTGGCTGGGTCATGTCATTCTTTGGTATGGCAATGATGGCAACCACCATCCCCGGCGGCTGGCTTTCAGACAAGGCTGGCGAGCGGGTGGGGATTGCGTTGGGAATGGTGTTGATGTCCAGTTCGTTGTTCGTTCTGGTCAATATCCCTGCCGGTAACCAATGGATGTATTACCTCGGATGGGGATTGGCTGGCATGGGCGCGGGCGTTTCGGCTCCTGCGTACCAATCGTTGATCAGCAAGGCGGTACCCCAGAAAAATCGCGGTATGGCATTTGGTTTATTCAGCACAAGTTTGGGAATTTTCTCCCTGCCCGCCCCATGGATCGGCGCGCAGATGTGGGATCGTGTCGGCCCGACGTTTCCTTTTACTGTAACTGCGGTCGTTTTATTGTTATCTGTGATTCCGATCTGGATAAAGTTCAAACTTCCCAAGGATGGGGTGAAGGTAACAGAAGAATCAGCGGATGAGAATTTATCCGTTGTGACAGGCTAAAATAAACGGATTCCGCGTTTAGAGTTGGACTCTGGACGAACGGTAAAGGAGATAGACATGGCAAACAGCGAAGAAAGAATGAAGATCCTGAAGTTGATTGAAGAGGGAAAGATCAGCGCAGACGAAGGTTCAAAACTGCTCGCGGCGTTAAGCGATACACGCCGGGGCATTCCCACACCTCCACGCCCGCCTGGTTTAGGCGGCGGAGCGCGCTGGCTGCGCGTCCGTGTGACGGATGTCCGCACAGGACGCTCGAAGGCTTCCGTGCAAATTCCGCTTGCGCTTGTGGATGCGGGTATGAAGATCGGCGCCCATTTTGCTCCCGAAGTACAAGGCGTGGATATGAGCAACGTGATGGAAGCTCTACGCATGGGCGTGACAGGTAAGATCATTGACGTGGTCGATGAGGAAGACGGCGAACACGTTGAGATATTTGTTGAATAAATCAGCCTGAAAGGCGAGTGTAAAATGACATTTTACTTTTATAAACTGTTGCAGTAGCCTGGAACTTTATTGGCGTGGCTGAAGCCTGGTTTTCCAACCCAGGTTTGCCTTCTTTACATTTATAGTAACTGATAAAACAAGGAAACCATTCATGATGGAAGAAACATCCACGAAACGCCCCAGCGGCATGTTCGGTTTTACCATTGTCTGGATCGGCCAGATCGTGTCCGTGCTTGCCAGCGCAATGAGTCAGTTCGGTCTCACCATTTTCATGTTCCAAAAAACAGAAAGTGCCACAGCGCTCGGGTTGATGCAGGTTTTCTTCATCACTCCGTTTCTGATCATTTCACCGATTGCCGGCGTAATGGTGGACCGCCACAACCGAAAGATGATGATGATGGTCAGTGACCTTGGTGCAGGCATCGCCACCATTGTGATTCTTATCTTCCAATCTTTGGGGATTCTGGAATTCTGGCATTTGTACTTTGCGTCCATCATTTATGGTCTTGGCATGGCCTTTCAATGGCCTGCCTATTCCGCCGCCATCACCACCATGGTTCCAAAAGAACAATATGGGCGTGCCAATGGCATGATGTCCCTGATTGAAGCAGGGCCGGGGGTGATTGCCCCATTACTTGCCGGCGCATTGCTTCCCATCATTGGCCTGACCGGTATCCTGATTTTCGATGTTGTCACCTTTTTGTTTGCCATTGGCGCCTTGTTGGTTGTTTACGTTCCACAGCCCCCGCGCACAGAGGAAGGTGCAAAAGGGCAGGGCAGTGTTTGGAAGGAAGCCGCCTATGGTTTTCAATATATTTTTTCCCGCCCAAGTTTACTTGGTTTGCAGTTGATCTTTTTTGCCGGCAACCTTTTTGCTGGCATCGGTTTTACTCTGCTTGCCCCGATGGTTCTCTCGCGTACTGCAAATGACAGCCTCATGCTTGGTTCAGTGCAAACAGCTGGCGCGGTTGGAGGGTTGATCGGCGGGATTATTATGAGCGCCTGGGGAGGCTTCAAGCGCCGCGTGCATGGCGTTTTGGCGGGTTGGGCAATTTCCGGGCTTGGCATGGCAATTTTCGGCTTGGTCGGAGGCTTGCCCATCTGGATCACAGGCATCATTATTACGGCTCTCGTCGGACCTTTGGTCAATGCATCCAATCAAGCTATCTGGCAGGCGAAAGTTGCGCCAGACGTGCAAGGACGCGTCTTTTCCGCCCGCCGCCTAATTGCCTGGTTTACCAACCCCATCTCCCCGATCATCGCAGGGACGTTGGCAGATTTTGTGCTTGAACCGCAAATGCGCGTGGCTGACAGTTCGCTCGCCCAAACATTTGGCTGGCTGTCTGGCACCGGTCCCGGTGCAGGTATGAGTTTGATTATTTTCTTCTGCGGCTCGCTGAGCGTTTTGGTCGGGCTGGCTGGATACTTCATCCCCGCCATTCACAATGCGGAGACTATCCTTCCTGATCACGATCAACTTCCAAAAGTGAGTGCTATTCCTGCGGATTAAATTGACAAAAGACGGGCGATTTTCTTCGCCCGTCTTTTTGATTCTCGCCTCTTTCTTAATCTGAAGCCTGAATAGCGTACCTGAACATTTCCATCCCGAAATAGGATGCGCTCCACGTAAACAAAAGCCCGCTTTTTTCCAACACACGCTGTGAAGCAATATTTTCAGGGTCTGTCAACCCGATGATCTCTTTCAGTCCAACTCGCTTTAGTCCGAATCGAACGATTGCGCTGGCGGATTCTGTGGCGTAGCCTTTCCCCCAGAAATCCCTGCTAAACAAATAGCCCACTTCTGTTTCATCTGTATCAGGCAGGTACTCCAGCCCACTCCAGCCAATGATCTGGCCTGTCTCGCGCAGTACCGCTGCCCAATGTCCGTAGTTGAATTTTTGCCAATGGGTCACTTGATATTGAATATATCTCTCTACCTTTTCCATCGGCCACGCATCCCTTGATGGAAAATAGCGAAGGATATCAGGCTCTTGCACGATATTGAACAAGGTTTTTCGGTCGCTCATTGTGAATGGGCGCATTACAAGCCTGCCTGTCGTGATCATTGGAATTTTAGGCTGGGTTTCCATATTCATCTCATCGTGTAATATACTTAAACCAAACTTCTATATTGTATAACAATACATGGGCACTGGAGAAATTATGAAAATAGCGGTTTTTGGATCAGGCGGCGTCGGCGGATATTTTGGCGGCAGACTTGCTCTTGCAGGAGAAGATGTGACGTTTATTGCTCGCGGTGCACACCTTGCCGCAATAAACGAATCAGGTTTACGCGTTGATTCGATTGGTGGCGATTTTATAGTGCATCCTGCCAAAGCGACGGATTCTCCGCAGTCCATCGGCACCGTGGACTTGATCATCCTTGCCACCAAAGCCTGGCAATTGGATTCCGCCATCGAGCAAATGAAACCTCTTGTAGGGGAGAATACAATGATTCTTCCTCTGCTGAATGGCATGGAGCATATGGATACATTGCTCTCCGCATTTAAACGTAACCATGTGCTGGGCGGGTTATGCCGTATCAGTTCTTTTGTCGCTGCGCCGAGGCATATCCGTCATGTGGGCGTGCCGCCTTTTATTGCCTTTGGCGAATTGGATAATTCCAAAAGCGCACGTGTTGACTCGCTGCGTGAAATGTTAACAAAGATAAATGGTATTACTGTGGATATTCCCGTGGATATCAACACCGCCATGTGGGAGAAATTCATATTCATCTCAGGCACAAGCGGAGTTGGCGCATTTACCCGCCGGACGATTGGGGAATTTCGCGCCAACCCGAAAACTCGCGCCATGCTCGTCAATGCCCTGGAAGAAACTACAGCCGTTGCCCGCGCTCGCGGAGTCCTGCTAGCGGAGAGCTTTGTTGCGGATACCATGCAGCGAATTGATAAGACTCAGCCTGATGTGATGGCATCAATGCAAAAGGATATGATGGAAGGACGGCCATCTGAATTGAATGAACAGACTGGTGCAGTTATCCGCATGGGGCGGGCAGTTGGAGTCCCAACCCCTACCCATGAAGTAATTTACGCAAACCTGCTTCCGCTGGAAAACAAGGCACGAGGTTTGTAGCCGAGATACACGGGAATCAAAAGTGCCTCTGAAGAATTCAGAGGCACTTTATCTTTACAAGATAGAGCTACAACCCGGCAGCCTTCTTCAAAGCGGCAGCCTTGTCAGTCTTTTCCCAAGGGAATTCGATATCATCGCGTCCAAAGTGACCGTAGGCGGCAGTCTTGCGATAGATCGGGCGGCGCAGGTCAAGGTCACGGATGATCGCGCCAGGGCGCAGGTCAAAGTGCTCGTTGACGAGTGCGGAAATCTTTTCATCAGCGATTTTGGCAGTGCCGAAAGTCTCCACATTAACGGAGAGCGGATGAGCCACGCCGATTGCGTACGCTACCTGTACTTCCACACGGTCAGCCAAGCCAGCCGCGACAATGTTCTTGGCGACGTAGCGCGCAGCATACGCGGCGGAACGGTCCACTTTCGTGGGGTCTTTTCCGGAGAAAGCGCCGCCGCCGTGACGACCCATGCCGCCGTATGTGTCCACGATGATTTTGCGGCCAGTTACGCCCGCGTCACCCATGGGACCACCGATAACGAAGCGACCGGTGGGATTGACGAAAACTTTCAGGTTTTTATCAACCAATCCTTCTGGCAGAGTCGGGTGAATAATATGCTCGCTGACAAGCTCCATGATCTCGGCTTGCGAAATCTCTGGTGCATGCTGTGTGGAGATAAGGACAGTATCGATGCGCTTGGGCTTGCCCTGTGAATATTCCACAGTTACCTGACTCTTGCCATCGGGGCGCAGCCAGGGGAGGGTACCGTCTTTGCGAAGTTCGCTCAAACGGCGGGATAATTTGTGCGCCATATAAATGGGCATTGGCATCAGGGTGGGAGTTTCATTGCATGCAAAGCCGAACATCATACCCTGATCGCCTGCGCCGACATGTTCGATGCCGGTGTCTTTCATTTCGCCGCTTTTGTCTTCGAGCGCATGGTCCACACCCAGGGCAATGTCAGCACTTTGGCTGGCGACTGCGGAAAGAACGGCACAGGTGTTTCCGTCAAAGCCTTTGTCGCTGCTGTCGTAGCCAATTTCATTTACTACCTTGCGGACGAGCTCATCAAAATTGACATACGCGTTGGTGGTAATTTCACCAAGCAACGCCACGAAACCGGTCTTCACTGCAGTTTCACAGGCAACGCGGGACATTGGGTCCTGCTCAAGGCAGGCGTCGAGAACTGCATCGGAAACCTGGTCGCAGATCTTGTCGGGGTGGCCTTCTGTCACCGATTCTGATGTGAACATCAGGCTGGGTGAGGTCATAAAAGTATTGCTCATTTTTTGTGTTTCTCCTTAAGAAAATAAAATTGCCCTTTCGGCGTGAAAGGGCAATTTGCATGATGCTTGTCTACCCTCTCATCTCCCAGAAATATATCTGTCGGATTTGGCACCATATTCAACTTTCGTTGACTGGTTGTCGAGACATCGCAGGGCCGTTCCCTCCGTCTCTCTGGATAAGAGCGCCTTATTGGGGCTATTGAATTGTGTCGGGAGTTTACCATAGCTGAAAGTGTGCGTCAAATAAAAAGAGCCGTCAGAGAAGAAGAATCTCTGACGGCTTGAGAGTCAACTGTCAGTTTTAGTCTGAAGCGCAGCGGAAACCGATCTTGGGAGAGAACTCGCCCAGATAATCTGCCGAGTAAATATCATCCGCATCGGGGTTTGATCCGCGTACGGAAGCACGGTTTGCCAGACGGATATCATCGAAGACGTCCTGGAAGGTGCCGCCACGGACGACACGGTTGTGATATTCACTACGCCCGCCCGGACCGGTGGGGTTCATGGTCACGCCCTGAGAGTAATAATTGCCATCATAAAAGTCGTGTACCCACTCTGCCACATTGCCTGCGAGATCCAACACGCCAAACGGGCTGGCGCCGGCAGGGAAGTTACCCACGCGGGTGGTATCTCCAACAAGGTAGTTGAAGTTACCGCGGGAGGAATCCGGTCGTTCATCACCCCAGGGATAGGTGCGGAAGTCGTCACCGCGGGCGGCTCGTTCCCACTCTGCTTCGGTGGGTAGGCGGCGTGCAGCCCATGTGCAGTAAGTGTCGGCTTGTGCCCAGGTAACATACACGACAGGAAAATCGTTGAATTCCGCGTTATTGAAATAGGAGTCGCGGGTTTGAGATT
>JAEURE010000320.1:0-2761 GCA_016789485.1 Anaerolineales bacterium
AAGACGCTCTGTGTTTTATATCATTGCCATTCCGTTCATGATGAGCCTGCTATCAGGCCTGGTCTTTAATTATTTATTCCCATGAGGTAAGTATGCAATCGAGAATGTATCGTTCTTTCCAGGGATTGTTATTGTTGGGGTTGTGTATCTTTTTCGCATTCAAAGCCGCAAGCGGACAATTGACCTGGTACATCAACAGCCGCTTTATTCCGCTGACGATTTTCGGGATTATCTTTCTCGCGGTGCTGGCGCAGGTTGTTTTTACGGAGATCAAACGCTCGCGTCAGCATGAATTGGAGACAGGTCGTGATCACGATCATGACCATGCGCCCGCTCCTGTAAATTTATGGTTTATGCTTGTGCCATTATTGATCGGGGTTCTTATTCCTGCCCGCCCTCTGACTTCATCTGCATTTTCCACCAAGGGATTAAATACCAATACACCGCTTGTCAGCGCGAATTCTTCGGTACAGGTCTTTGAAACAGATTCTGAGAAACGTAATATTTTGGACTGGGTCAAGCTTTTCAATCTTGAAGAGAACACCTCTCAGTTCGTTGGGCAGAAAGCATCCGTAATTGGGTTTGTATATTTTGATGAGTCCCTTGGCGAAAACCAATTTTTTGTCAGTCGTTTTGTGGTTTCCTGCTGCGCAGCAGATGGTTTTGCGCTTGCCATGCCCGTGGACTGGCAGGATGCAGCTGCTCTCGAACAGGATTCATGGGTATTGGTAAAAGGCAAGATTGAATCCATCATTCTCAATGACAGGGTTGTTCCCAAGATTATCGCTGAGGCTGTGACTGCCATTTCGGTTCCCGATCAACCATATTTGTTTCCATGAAAATGCGCCTTAATATGGATGTTGCTGCGGGCGGCATCCTTGTTCTTTTGATCGTTCTAATCGGTTTGGTAATTCTACTCGGGGCGCAGGCAGGTATTCGGGTTACAACGGATCTGCCCAAAGATGGTGTGATTACCCCCTACCAAACCATCAAATTGACTTTCTCTGAACCGATCCTTTTTGAGCCGGCCTCATCAGCTATTTGGCTGGACCCAATATGGGACGGCTATCTTGAATATGTTGACTCGCGCACCATCCAGTACGTACCCGTCAAACCGTTTGAACTGAATACTGTATATAAGTTAACCATCACCCCCGAAGTTTTGACTACCAGCGGACATGCGCTGAAGAAAATACACTCTTGGGAATTTAAAGTCCGGGATCCTTTGGTTGCTTATTTGGTCAGCAGTGAAAAAGAAAGCAGTATTTGGGTCGTGGATTTAATGGGCAATCCGCCGCATCGCCTTACCGATGAAAATGTTAAGATCAATTCGTTTGATATTGCACAAAATGGCGAGTTCATTGTTTTCACTACTACAAGAGTAAATTCAGAAGGCGGCATTGATCTCTGGCGTGTCAACCGCGACGGAACTGACGCAGAGATTCTCCTCGATTGCGGGTTTGACCTGTGTACTACTCCCGCCATTTCGCCCAATGGCCTCCGCATTGCCTATTCGCGCGAAGCCGCCGGACCTACACCGGACCTGCCATATGGTTCCCCGCGCATCTGGGTGCTGGATCTGGAAAGCGGACAAAACAGCCCAGTCTATGAAAATCAGGAGACCCTGGGCTACAACCCATCTTGGTCGCCCGATTCGAATAAACTTGCATCCTTCGACGGGCTTGCAGATCAGATCCGCGTGCTAGACTTGAAAGAGAATAAGCAATATGTTTTTCCATCCAATACTGGCGGCCCCATTACCTGGTCGCCAGACTCAACCAAAATACTTTTTACCAATGTTGTGCAGACGGAAGATGGACTGCGTACGCAGGTATACATTGCTGATCTTTTGTTGAATAAATCTCAGCCCTTATTAGGTGAGAACGATGACCTTGATCATGCATATTATTCCCTGGCCTGGTCGTCAGTAGAAGAGCGGGCTGTTTTAGGCTTCCGCATTAGTGAAGACCAACCTATGCAAATCCTGTGGCTGTTCGATCCTGTTCTGCTCGAAGGCATTGTCATCGCAAATCAGGAGGAGTACAGCTATAACTCTCCACAGTGGGATCCCTGGGGAAATTCGCTTATCTTTCAACGATTTAAATTAAGCGGTGCATTCAACCCCGAGATCGGTTTGTGGAGGCAGGGTTTTAACGAACCTGTCATTCTCACCCCCGGTTTAATGCCGCATTGGCTTCCATGAAATTTCCCAAAATTTTTTTTGCCATCCTCATTGTTCTTATCTTAATCTCGGCGACATCTATAAGGGCAGAAGCGCACCCTGCGGATATTTACGCTCATACTATTAATGTTGCGATCACTAAGCTGGGATTACAAATTGAATGGATCGTAAAACCCGGTCCGTTGTTGACGAATTTTCTATGGAATCAAATGGATTCAGACCAGGATGGGACTCTCAGCGAAGACGAAGCACACGCCTGGGGCAGCGTTCGCGCCGCCCTACTCACTGCCACTCTCGACGACAAGCCTTTGCCCCTGCTGATAGATTCCGTGCAACTCCCCAAAGACTTGCGGAGTTTTCAGGCTGGTGAAGAATTCATCACGTTTCATTTATCTGCCAGCTGGCCCCAGGATACGAACAATGTCAGTCAGTTGGTGCTTGAGAACGGAATGGAGACACAAAAATCAATTAATTGGTTTTACCTTAACGCGAGTGGAAATCTGGCATTCCTTTTTCCTGCCCAGAAAAGCCATATCCTTGCCATTGACATTATTCAAGACCGGGGCCTGATCGCAGATG
>JAEURE010000320.1:2771-3263 GCA_016789485.1 Anaerolineales bacterium
CTGCCTTTTGGGCAGGAGAAGGATGTTGTCACTGAAACTGCCGAGCAGGTTGTCCCTGAACTGGCGGAACGGACTCCCCAGGAAATTCTTCTGGACCTCGTTCGCCGGAAGGAATTTTCTCTTTCATTCTATTTGTTTGCGCTTGTCATTGCGCTTGCATTGGGGGCTCTTCATGCGCTGACGCCCGGACACGGCAAAACGGTTGTTGCCGCGTATCTTGTCGGTTCGCGAGGAACGACTTTGCACGCTGTAGCTCTTGGCACCATCGTCACCTTGACGCATACGGGCTCTGTATTTCTTCTAGGTATTATCACACTTGCGGCTTCGCAATATATCCTCCCAACCACGATCATTCCCCTGCTTGAAATCCTCTCAGGTTTGCTCATCGTTGGGCTGGGATTTTATTTGCTCTGGCAGAGATTTATATCCTGGCGTACATCATTGAATCCCGTGCAGGATAAACAACCGAGGAATATTTCTCTTGTTCCTTCT
>JAEURE010000321.1 GCA_016789485.1 Anaerolineales bacterium
TGGCGCCTGGCTCGAATTCCAGTGAATTGAATTCGGGTAAATATTTTTTCAGAACATCGGTTTGATTTGGAGTTATGTCATCGTAATGCACCCAGCCAATCATGGCAGGGATGGGGTTTCGCATACCTGCCGTGTGTTGAAGCAAATGACGGATGGTGATAGTAGGGCTGGTGCTTGAAGGATATTTCACCTCGAACCACGGCAAATGTTTGGTGACTTCATCATCAAGAGTCAACTTGCCCTGTTCCTGCAACTGCATGATGGCAATCGCAGTGGGAATCTTGGTCATCGACCACCAATGATAGACTGTGTCAGGTGTGGCTTTAATCTTGCGCGGAGCATCGGCATAACCGAAGGCATTGTTGTAAACAATCTCGCCATCCTTGACAATGACTATGGATAAGCCAGGCGGGTTGCCTGAATCCGTCAGTTGATGAAGGTAGGTTTCCAACTCAGTGACATTTGCTACCTGCTGTGGCTTGGCTGGCGGATGAGGAGTGAAGGCATATAAACCAACGGTCAAAAAAAGTATTGCAGCTAAAAGTAAGATCAACATGTTTCGCCTTTTCATAATCACCTTTCAATCAGGTGACAGTCACTTTTGCGAAGTGGGTGACTGTCACCTGAAACACTTTATTCCTGTATTCTCGTGTTTGTTCGAGAAAGGTTTTGTGCGCCGGAGAAGATGACCACCACAACTGCCAACGCTACGATCACACCGGTCAATATCCAACCTTGAAATACATTTCCAGCATCGACTGCAAAAAATTCAGTCCAGGTGTTCATCGAGGCATGGAGGATGTAAGCAAGTAAGACGCTGCCTTTGGTATTGTTATATACCCATGTAAACAGGATCGATGTGGCTGCAAGTTGAACAGCGTAGCAAAGAATGGACATATTTTCCTGCGTGGAGCCTTTAGTGAAGAATAGCGGCAGATGAAAGAGTATCCACGGAATACTGAGGATCAGGCTGGAGGTCAGGGCGTTGTACTTTGCCTGAAGTCTCGGCAAGGCTACACCGCGCCAGGCAAACTCTTCACCATTCAGAATCCCGCGGACGAGGAACATCAAGGTGGCATTCAGAAAGATGGCGACTGGGCCTGCTGCTACGATCTCAGCCTTGATCAATGGATTATCTATCGTTGCTCCGAGTTGGTTACCGAGGATGACGGTGATAATCGCAGTTACTGCCAGTCCAAAGATGGCAAAGAAATACCATTTGACTCCAACCCGGGCAATCAGGACTTTTCTGAACAAAGCACGGATACCTTCTTTGCCTTGGGTCAAGCCCGTCACGATCACGGCTGCGAGCGTAGGCATATAACCATACACCAGCCAAAAGATCATAGGGACACGGAACGGGAGAATCCCGTGCGAGCCAAGAACATCCACGATCATGAAGGGCCAGGTCAGCCCGATGACCAGTAAAAAGAGAATTGGAATCTTATAGCTCTCTAAAAATGAAGTTGACTCGTTGTTAGTGGTTGTTAGAACTGAAGTAGACATGATGATTTTCCTTTTCTAAAGTTTTTTGAATACGATTAAATGGCGGGGTAGAACATATATCTCTTTTCGGGTTACCTCTCCTTTCTGTCGAACCAATATGCCAACCCGCAGATCAGGAACGGTTGGAAGATCCAGGACATGGCGGCTCCATTTGCGGGTGGAAGCGTTTCGGCAAACAATTGCCCGGTCACCGTCAACGCTGTGATCAAGACCATGAGAGCAGCGACACCATACTTTGCGAGGTTCGTTTTAGGTTTGACCACACTCAGGTAGTAGATAAAGCCGATGAGGACAAGACTCACTTCCAGTCCGAGCGCGAGCGGGAGGTTATTCCATAGGCTTAATCCAACCTTCGGAGAGTTCTCACCGAGTAAAGGCATTTCAGGGATATGAACGAACCAATCCAGTACGAAATGCGAGAAAACTGTCAGGGCGATTGCCAATCCTGCCTGCTTGCGTTCTTTGGATGTCCAACGCGGCAGGACTGCGTATGTGATTCCGAATGCAAGCGCAGACCAAATGATGGAAGCGGCAAGCCCGTGTGAATATGGAAAGGTGAACGTCAGATAATGCGTCTGCGCGAAGTTGGCAGGGACATGGATCTTCTCCAGCCCGAGCAAGACAAGAATACCGAGCAGAAAGTCATGGAACAGGGCGGCGAAGAACAACCAACCCAGATTGATGCGGTGTTCCATTTTTTTGAGAACCAAACCAGCAGCTAAATGTCCAGCAAACATAAGTAACTCCTTTTTTTCTATTGATTGACAGCGATCAATTCACGGATGGCGTCGATGACAAGTTCAGGTTCATCCAATTGGATGTAGTGCCCGCTCTTCCGCGCGATGACCTGTTTGCCTTGCGAAGACAGATCCGTCAATTCTTTTTGCATTTTCGCCCACTCCTGCTCGAATTGACTTTGCTGTACGAGGTCATCAGTCGTTGAATCGGGAAGCCCGTGGCTCAAAACGATCAAGGGCAAGTTGCCCAACTCCGCGGCTTGCATTGACGGTGTGCCGAAATAAAACGCCGTCGACTCGGCAATCGAGGCATCGAAGTAATTTGTCGTTGCCAGCACTACCTGATATTGCTTGTACGCCTCGTCAGGGAAGCCGCGATTCGGGATAGTCACAGGCGAGAGCGCCATCAATCCGAAGTAACTCATCGCAGACAATGTGCGGAACTGACCGATGAATTCGTTCGCACTTTCTTTCAGGAACGGCAGGCGCGTGGTCTGCTCTTCGTGAGCGGAATCCACCAGAACCATGCCCGTCACTTCATCAGGATATTGCTGCGCGAATTGCCGCATGACGATCCCGCCGAAGGAATGACCGACCAGAATGTAGGGGGCGTCCACACCGCTGTTTGCCAGCAAGGTGTGAAGTTCCTCCGCCATGACATCGCTGGTACGCGGATGCGGACTCGCCTCACTCCACCCCATTCCTGCTCGGTCATACGAACAGACTCGTGCCGCTGTGGCAACTTCCGCTTGCACCTTCGACCAACTGACATGGAAGTCGTTCAAGCCCGCTTCCAAAATAACCGTATGGCTGCCCTCCCCCACGCAATACAGGTGCATGTTGTAGCCGCCAACATCTGTTAATTGACCAGGCGGCGGATTGTCGCGCGTGAGTTTCGATTTTGCAAACAAACCCGCAGTGTAGGTCAAAACTGTCAGAACAAGAACCAGGATCAAAAGTCCAGCCATGATGCGTTTTATCCATTTCCAAAATGTATCCATT
>JAEURE010000322.1 GCA_016789485.1 Anaerolineales bacterium
TTTTACCCATCTGTCTATCAATGATCGTCTCGGCGAGGATAAATGAATCAGAAACAGAGTCAGGCATCAGGTCGTCTCGAACGCCGATGATATGCCCAACAACCTTCCAGCAATGCAGATAGGCATCCGCATCTTCGGGCGGAAGATTTATCTTCACGCGGCGCAATCCGCGCATCACGCCCGCCGAAAAATCCATCAATGTGCCCGCCATATCCTCCTGATTGATCGGCAATCCCCAGGACGGATCCCATTCTTTTTTCCACTCTTCCTTGTGAGCGATGTAATAACGGATCGAAGCATGCAGCAGACGAATCTTCTGCGCGCTTCGGACTCCCCTGCCGCCTGCCGTCAAACCTCCAGCCTGCATCACATCCATGATGAATTGTGCCGTGCGAAAGATGCGCCGATGAACATGGCGCGTCAACTCGGCGGTGATGGAAAGAACATGCGATCCCTTTTTGGTAGCATAGGCATATGGCAAAGACACGAAGAAAAGCATCATGATCATCTCAGGACCATATAAATCGAAAACTCGCTCTCCACGCACAATCTTTTTTCTGTCTGCCCATTCTGGAAGAACCTGCGTTTTTTCAAAATAATCGTGAACCATCCTGGGCATCGATTCTGGCAGCTGATCGCGGTTGTTGACCAGATGCCGAATCATCTTATTGAACTCATCCAGCCCGCCAGACTCGATCACCGACTTAACCACTTCATCAGCCAGCGGATCTGCTGTTCCGCGCATCTCATCCAAAAACTCGTTTGTCCAGCGTTTTGAGGTCATGGTCTGCTCATCTCCTAGCTTTACAAACACTGATCATTGAAAAATGTTCTGGAAAACCAGCACCAATCCGAAAAGAAAACTCCGGGCGTGGCTGCCCGGAGTTTTCTTTAATTCATAAATTACACTTTTGGCCCTGCGTCGATCACATCCTGCGGCGTGCCATCTATAAACTTGCCAAAGTTTTGTTTGAAGCGCATGGCAAGGTCTTTGTAACGCCTGTCATATTCCTTTTTGTCGCCCCACGAAGAAGATGGGTCCAAGACTTCATCAGGCACATTAAGGCAAGTGGCAGGGACCTCAAATCCAAAAACAGGATCCAGCTTGTATTTCACATTCGTGAGATTCCCGTTCAATGCCGCATTGAGCAGGGCACGCGTGTGTCGAATGGAAATACGCTTTCCCACGCCATAAGGACCGCCCACCCAGCCCGTATTAACCAGCCAGCAGGTCACACCATAACGTTCAATTTTGTGCTTGAGAAGCTCCGCATATCGGTATGGATGATGCACCATGAATGGACCGCCAAAACATGCGCTGAAGGTAATCTCAGGCTCCTTGCCAAGCCCTACTTCCGTGCCAGCGATCTTGGAGGTGTACCCAGAGATGAATTGATATAACGCCTGATTAGGGGTCAACCGAGCGATGGGAGGCATAACGCCGCTCGCATCACACGTCAGCAAAATGACATTTTTTGGATGCCCGGCTTTTTTCTCAGGCATGGCATTTGCAATAAACTCCAAAGGATAGGAAGCGCGCGTGTTCTCTGTCAACGTATCATCGTCAAGGTCGATCAAGCGTGTAACAGGGTCAAACGTGACATTCTCCAAAATCGTGCCGAAGCGCCTGGTGGTTGCGTAGATCTCAGGCTCGGCAGATTCTGAAAGGCCGATGACCTTTGCATAGCATCCACCTTCAAAGTTGAAAACGCCATTGTCACTCCACCCATGTTCATCGTCCCCGATGAGGCGGCGCGTGGGATCTGCGGAAAGTGTGGTCTTGCCCGTCCCGCTCAAGCCAAAGAATAACGCCACATCGTCCTCATCCTCTGGATTCACATTTGCCGAGCAGTGCATGGACAAGACACCTTCCAACGGCAATAGATAATTCAGAATGGTGAAGACCGACTTCTTTATCTCGCCTGCATAGGCTGTGTTGCCAATAATGGCCAGCTTCTTTTCAAAAGATAAGCAAATAAACGTATCACTATTCGAACCGTCCACAGCAGGTGCGGACTTGAACGAAGGCATCGCCACGATCGTAAATTCAGGGACGAAGCGTTTGTATTCTTCGAGTGATTGAGGCAGGATGAACATATTGCGCACAAAGTGACTGTGCCAGGCAAGCTCGGTCACAATGCGGACGGGCAGGCGATACGCTTCATCTGCGCCTCCGTACACATCCTGCACGAAGACGTCACGTCCCTGCAAAAATCCCAGCATACGGTCATACAGGACCTCGAACTTGTCTGCTGAAAACGGGCGGTTGTACACACCCCACCAGATATTTCCCTCCGAGTCGGTTTCGCGGACAACAAACTTATCATTTGCACTGCGGGCAGTATGCTTGCCAGTATTCGCAACAAAGGGTCCGCCAGCCACCAAGGCACCTTCGCCGCGAAAGACTGCTTCTTCCACCAACGACTCAGTAGTCAAATTCCAATAGGCGAGACGCAAATTACTGATACCCTGATTGGACAGGTTGTAATCTGCTTTGCGGGTCTGCGCGATGGACTCGGCAGGAGTTTTAATATTGAGTAGATTATTCATGTTGGTATCTCCTACATCCAATCGCGGATCATCTTTTTATCGCCAATGTAAATCTCATTGGGCGAGGTGGCATCCAGCGCCCACTTAATTCGAGCAATGCCCTCGGTAATATCTTTCACCGATCCTGCAAACGAAATACGGATGTGTCCCTCCATGCCAAACTCTTTTCCGGGCACAGTTACAACCAGCGCTTTTTTCAACAGGAATTTTGACAATTCCACCGAATTGTTACTGAAGGCGCGCAAATCAGGCAATGCGTAGAAGGTTCCCTTTGGCGGGATCAGGCGTGCGCCATTGAAAGTCTTCATCTCCTGCAAAACAATTTCGCGGTTGTTTTGGATCTGCAGGCGTAACGCGTCTACGACAGATTGCAATCCGTTCAACGCTCCTTCTGCTGCAGACTGAGCTATGGGCGAAACACAGGAAGTCGTCTGTGCGAGGACGTTCGTCATCACTTTTACCAACTGACGCGGCGCAACCACCCACCCGATGCGAAACCCCGTCATACCGTACAATTTCGCAACGCCATTGACGGCAATAACATGAGAATCTTCCACATCCTTATTCGTGAACGAATACGCAGGCGCTGCGACATTTCGGTCAAAAGTCAATTTGTGATAGATATCATCACAGATCATATAAATGCCTTTGCGTTCGCAAAAGTCCACAATCTTCGCAATCA
>JAEURE010000323.1 GCA_016789485.1 Anaerolineales bacterium
TGCCGACATTGCGCACGAGCTTCGCACACCGCTCAGCCTCATCATCGGCCACGCCGAAGGCGTGCATGACGGCGTGCTCGAACCCACGTACGAAAACTTTGAGATCATTCGCGAAGAAGCCGAGCGCCTTGAAAAACTCGTCAACGATCTGCGGACTTTGTCACTGGCAGATGCTGGTGAACTTTCTGTGGATTTCCAACCCGTGGACGTCAACAACATAATCAGTGACGTTTACACTCATTACATTTCCTTGTTCAATCAGCAGCGCATCACACTTAATCTCAAACCTGCTCCCGTTATCCTGAGAGCAAATCTTGACCCGAGCCGCTTTACCCAAGTCCTCAACAACATTTTGGACAACGCCCTGCATTACACTCCCACAGGCGGAGTCGTTGACATCGAAACCAGACTGGTTGACAACAAAATTCAAATCTCCGTTCAAGATAACGGCGAAGGCGTGAGTCCTGAAGAAGCCGCCCGTCTGTTTGACCGGTTCTACCGCGCGGACGAATCCCGCACCCGCGATGATGGCGGCTCAGGCCTGGGACTTGCCATTGCCAAATCCATTGTGGAAATGCACAAGGGACGCATTTGGGCAGAGAGCGAAAAAGGCAAAGGACTGAAAGTAGTGATCGAATTACCCAACGCATGATGGAAAAATAAGAAACAAAAAAGACGCGCTTACTCGAGTGCGTCTTTTTTATTGATCATGTTCTCTTTACTGTGCAGTGACCCGTTTTGCCTTCCTGCCTGCCCAAACGACTGCAGAATAAACCCCGCCTGCAAATGACATCAGCACCAGCGCTTTGACCACGCCGCCAGGGAAGCCAGCTTCACCATCCCGTTCGTCATGGTCGCCATCCGGGCGGAATTCCCTGCCTTCCAACGCGAACCCTTCGGCAGCAGGCTGCTCCAACCTTTCGCCATCAAACGAAGGGACGCTCGAAGATCCAGCCGCGTTGACGCCCGCATACATCAATCCGCCGATCAAAGCAGCAATGACGAGGATGACCAGAACTTGAAATACGATTTTCATGGCTATGCCTCCTGCTTGGCGGATACGGCAACTGGCTTCTTTGCGCCGCTGAAGAAGACGCGTATAAAGGTGGTTAGAATCCAATTCCAATGCATGGCAAGATGCAGACCCATAATGAACAGCGCCAGATTCGCAGACATGTCGTGCAGGCTGCGCCATGCAAAATTCATCGGCAGGGTGACTCCCAAGGCAGGCATCGCGGACTCTGAGATCATAATGCCCGAAAGCATGATGAGGATGCCGTCGATGAAGAGCAGCCAGTTGAGCACATAATTGAACCGCGCACCATTCGTCGTCTTGACAAAGAGGCGCCTGGTTACGTTGACGATCCATTCCCAGTTCAGCAGCAGATGAACGATGATGGTGCCTGCCAGCGCAATGGACAACCATTCATGAATCGCCAGCCCGCTGAAACGCGGGTCCATCGTGACCAGGAACGCCAGAAAGGTTCCAATATCCAATAGTAGTTTTGTTCGGTTTGAGTTTGACATGTTTCTCCATAAAATAAGTAACTGTCGCTTATTTTATGGAAAATCAATTCTTTCAGGTGACAAAAATACGAACAAACTATGAGGATTATGTAAAATGAAATTTAGCCACGCTATACGGGCAACAACCGTTATGTCCGTCGTGGATTCTTAAGCTTCCTAAGCACATTTCTCGGGAAAACAATAGCAGCGACCAAAATAGATATTACAAAAGTGTTTTTACCCATGCTTAGAATCCACCGCCCCGCCAGCGACAATACCTTGTAACCGTCAAATTCGCTTTCAGCGGCGGACGCTTGGGGGGAATAATGGCGTATGGGCTCCGAAATCCCTTCAAGCAATCCCATGGAAGCCGCAACTGCCAAAGCCCCTTTGACGGCGACAATCATCATCCCCGCAATAAGGGAAAAAACCGACAAGATAAGCAAAGACCTTAACAAAATTTTCATGCAGCAGTGTCCCTCCGATCTCTAGCGACAAATAATTTCAAAACAGGCTGGATCAGATAGCGACTAAATGTACTGACAATCCAGCCCCAATGCAAGGCAGTATGGATGCCTAGCAGAATTAAAACAGCGTCAGTGGAAAGTTCGTGCAGTTTATACCAACCGCGGCCAACGAGATTTAACCCCAAAGACGGTATGGCTACTTCCGAAATCATAATTCCAGAGATCATGATAAGAGTCCCGCCGATAAAGAAAAGCCAGTTCAAAACATAGTTAACACGGGTTTGCATATTCAATCCGCCAAAGAATCGTCGAGACACTCGAATGACCCAATCCCAATTAATGAGCAGATGAACGGTCATGCCGAAGATCATGGACAGGCTGAGCCATTCGTGCACCGGCAAGCCACTTAAGTGGGGGGCCATCGTAATTAAAAACACGATAAAAATAATAATATCCACCCACAGTTTGGATTTGGTCTGGCTTGGCGCGCTACGCATTTCTCCGGTTGACATAGAATCTCCTGTTTTTGTTTCTTCAATTTTACTAAACAAGCAACTACTGAAGATAAGAAATTATTAATCATACCCACAGTAGCCTCAGAGGTTTTCCCCTAACGGCGACAATCTCCGAAGTCTTATAACTTATACTGTTGTGGATTTGGAGGGAAAGGCAAGAGACCCTTCGCTATCACTCAGGGTAACACCCTAACGATCTCTTCCTTCGTCTCTATTACTTCCGCCTGAATCTTTCCCGCAGAGATTTCACGCATATCGGATTGAAAGGCTTCGAAATTATCCACAGGGAATTGAAGCGTCATCGTAATATCTCCTGCGTACTCCTCGCTCAACACCTTGCCGTGATTTTTCGAAACCAACAAACGTATGCGTTCCAATAAATTATACGGAATCGCCATCATCGCCACATGGACGGGCACACGCTGTCCGCGCTCTACAGCGTTGACCACCGACTGCGCCGCCTCGGTATACGCCTTGACCAATCCGCCCGTGCCAAGCAACGTCCCGCCGAAATAACGGGTGATGACCATAACCGCATCGCCAAGTCCACTGCCGCGCAGAACGGTCAATGCAGGCTTGCCCGATGTGCCGCTTGGTTCGCCGTCATCCGAAAAATATTCTGTGACCGTATTCCCGCCGCCGATAATGTACACGGGCACGTTATGAGATGCGTCCGAAAATTCTTCGCGAATACGCTTCATGAAGG
>JAEURE010000324.1 GCA_016789485.1 Anaerolineales bacterium
ATTGTTCATCATCATCTATTTTGCCAATAAATCACTTTCGAGAGAGGCCTATGAGCGAAAAATCGAAAATCCAGGTATTGAATGATCAAAAAGCACAATCACGGCTGGGCGGCGGCCAGGCACGCATCGACGCGCAGCACAAAAAGGGACGTTTAACGGCACGCGAGCGGCTTGATTTATTGTTGGACAAAGGTTCCTTCCGTGAAGTGGATCCTTTCGTCGTCCACCGTACCCACGACTTCGGCCTTGATGAACAAAAGTTCATGAGCGACTCGGTCGTAACAGGCTGGGGCACAGTGGACGGCCGCCTCGTTTATGTGTACTCACAGGATTTCACCGTGTTTGGCGGCAGCCTTGGTGAAGTGCACGCTGAAAAGATTTGCAAGATCATGGATATGGCCATGAAGAACGGTGCACCCATCATTGGATTGAACGATTCGGGCGGTGCACGCATCCAGGAAGGCGTTGTGGCACTTGGAGGGTACGCAGATATTTTCCTGCGCAACACAATGGCTTCAGGTGTGATTCCGCAGATCTCTGCCATTATGGGGCCATGCGCAGGCGGCGCGGTCTATTCCCCTGCTCTCACAGATTTTATTTTTATGACGCGTAACACGTCCTACATGTTTGTCACAGGCCCGGATGTTGTGAAGACAGTTACTCACGAAGAAGTAACCCAGGAGGAGTTGGGCGGCGCAAATGTGCATTCAGAAAAATCAGGCGTATGTCATGTAGCAGCCGACAGCGAAGCGGATACTCTGTATCTCATCCGCAAATTGTTGGGTTACCTGCCACAAAACAACATGGAAGATTCTCCATTTGTTCCAGGCGATGACCCCCTGCGTATGGAAGAAGAATTAAATAACATCATTCCTGATGATGCCAACAAACCGTACGATATCAAAGAAGTTATCGGCATGATCGTGGACAATGGACAGTTCTTCGAGATCCACGAAAATTATGCGCAGAATGTTGTCGTAGGCTTTGCGCGCCTTGGCGGACATTCGGTTGGTATTGTCGCCAACCAGCCTGCTGTTCTCGCTGGCGTACTGGATATCGACGCCAGTGAAAAAGCAGCCCGCTTCGTCCGCTTCTGCGACTCCTTCAACTTCCCAATCATCACCTTTGAAGATGTGCCCGGCTTCCTGCCCGGAACATTCCAGGAACATCATGGAATCATTCGCTCTGGGGCAAAATTGCTTTATGCCTACTGCGAAGCGACGGTTCCCAAGTTGACTGTAATAACCCGCAAAGCATATGGCGGCGCGTACTGCGTGATGTCGTCCAAGCATATCCGCAGTGATATCAATCTCGCCTGGCCAACCGCCGAAATCGCCGTGATGGGACCGGATGGCGCGGTGAGCATCATCTTCCGCAAAGAATTGGAAGCGGCGAAAGACCCCGTCCAGAAGAAAGCAGAATTGGTGGCTGAATACAAAGAGAAATTTGCCAATCCGTATGTTGCGGCACAGCGCGGCTACATTGATGATGTGATCGAGCCAAAAGAGACTCGTCCGCGCCTCATTAACGCGCTGGAGATGCTCAGCAACAAGCGCGACGCCAACCCCGCCAAGAAACACGGAAATATCCCGCTGTAAAAGGACAAGGAGAGAGAATCATGTTTAATAAAGTCCTGATTGCAAATCGCGGCGAGATTGCAGTCCGCATCATTCGCGCCTGCCGTGAACTTGGTCTTGAAACTGTTGCGGTTTTTTCCGAAGTGGACCGCAACGCGCTTCACGTCCGGTACGCAGATGAAGCCTATCTGCTTGGACCCGCACCTTCACGCGAATCCTATTTACGGGCAGATAAAATTTTGGATATCGCTAAAAAGTCCGGCGCAAATGCAATTCACCCCGGCTATGGCTTTTTAGCAGAGCGCGAAGATTTCGCGGCAAAATGCGCAGACCTGGGAATTACGTTTATCGGGCCCAAGCCTTCGTCCATTGCGGCAATGGGAGATAAAGGCAAGGCGCGTGCAACAGTCATCAAGGCTGGTGTGCCCGTTGTGCCCGGCACGGAAGATGTCGGCAACATGACAAATGACGACCTGCTGAATATTGCCCCAAGTGTCGGCTTTCCATTGCTGATCAAAGCCACGGCGGGCGGCGGCGGAAAAGGCATGAGAGAAGTGAGAAGCCTGGAGGAAATGCCGACCCTGCTTGCATCCGCAAGACGCGAGGCAGAATCTTCCTTCGGCGATGGGAATGTCTATTTGGAGAAATTGGTCGAAGGCGCGCGCCATATCGAATTCCAAATCATGGCGGACTCGCACGGAAATGTCATTCATCTTGGCGAGCGCGAATGTTCCATCCAACGCCGTCATCAAAAATTGCTGGAAGAATCGCCTTCGCCTTTCCTCGATGATGAATTGCGCGAGAAGATGGGAAGTGTGGCAGTCAAATCTGCACAAGCTGTGGACTATGTCAATGCAGGCACAATCGAATTTTTGGTGGACAAGGACCGCAATTTTTATTTCCTTGAAATGAATACCCGCCTGCAGGTTGAACATCCCATCACGGAAATGGTAACCGGCGTGGATATCGTCGCTGAACAGATTCGCATCGCACGCGGCCGACAGTTGAGTTACACACAGGAACAGATTCAAATGAAGGGGCATGCGATCGAATGCCGCGTAAACGCTGAAGACCCATTCAACGGCTTTATGCCATCCACCGGGCGGATTACACACAGCATTCTCCCCACTGGCCCTGGTGTACGTGTGGACACGGGCGTTTACCTTGGTTTCGAGATCACTCCGTTTTATGATCCGATGATTGCCAAATTGATCGTATGGGGCGAGACACGAGCGCAAGCCATTTTACGCATGCGTCGCGCACTGGAAGAATACCGAATCGTTGGCGTGCGGACGAACATTCCGTTCCATCAAACCTTGATGGATTCGCACCGTTTCATGGGCGGGCAATTCGACACGCGCTTCGTGGAAGAACGCTTCTCCATGGAGGCCGCATCGGAAGCGGCAGATGCAAAAACAGAAATCGCGGCTATTCTCGCTACGCTGGTTGCGCATCAGCAGACGGAACGTTCCGCGCAAATAGTTCGCCGCAATGAACGTGACGCCAGTAACTGGAAATGGGTTGGACGCTGGGAACGAATGCACCGCTAAAGGATGAGGCTTATGAAATACGTTACAACTGTCGACAGCCAGGAATTTGAGATTGAGAT
>JAEURE010000325.1:0-257 GCA_016789485.1 Anaerolineales bacterium
GAACGAGCCCGCGTCGGCGCGGACCTGTTACAGGTTCCCCTCATTGAATCGGTCCTGGCTCCATGCTGGACCTGCGGAGGGACGATTGCAAAACATCCCGAAAAGTCCGATGTTGATTCGTGCTGGCCGCCCAAAAGATCCGGCCAAAGTGATTGTTGCTGTGTGAAAGAAGTCAAAAAATCAAACAATAGGATTACCACTCTTTCTTCACAAAGTGACCACTCGTATTCAACGAAGTGAAATCATGTCCCATACAG
>JAEURE010000325.1:267-3154 GCA_016789485.1 Anaerolineales bacterium
ATCCAATGGAAGCATATGTTGCTGTATGAAGGAAGTCAAGAAATCAAGTAATGCAAATCAAATAGGCTAATACCATGTCTCATACAGTTGTATACAATTCAAAATTGCACATTGTTGAAGCAAAATTGCAAGGGGATATGACTTTAGGCGAAGTCGAGGAAATTGTTACCGAAATCGCGAAAATTGCCAAGGAGAAAGATTGCCGATCAATTTTTATTGATTTTCGTAAAGTGTCACAAAAGCTATCAATTTTAGAGATGTACAGATTGCCTGATCGCGCCAAGAACATATTTGCTGCGTTTAGCATGAACGTATTGCTCTACAAGCGTGCGAATGTGGTAGCAAAAGACTTGGATGATTATATTTTTCATGAAAATGTCATGGTCAATCGTGGCCAAAACGAAAAGGTGTTTACTGATATTGACCAAGCAAAGGAATGGCTAATGGAAACTAGCCCCGCTCAACAAAGTCGGCTATGTGCTTGCAGCTATGGATACTACCCAGAGGAGAAGAGACCGTGAACGCATTATCAACTAAGAAGGAAGAAAGAGGAATGAACACAAGTTTAATCTGGCTGGGCCGAGTTGTAATTTTGATTATAGGGTTAGCACTGGTGGGGGCTGTTTACGAATCTCTGGCAGAAGCTGCTGATGCCAAAACCTATCCACCACCTGGTCAAATGGTGGATGTGGGAGGTCTTCGCCTCCACATCAACTGCACCGGCACGGGTAGCCCCACTGTGGTGATCGAGGCTGGGTTGGGAGATTGGTCAACCGGGTGGGATGTTGTTCAGGAGGGAGTGGCCAAGGCGACACGAGTCTGCACATATGACCGGGCAGGCTGGGGGTGGAGCGAGGCGGGGCCACTTCCACGCGATGCGGCTCAATTCGCAAATGAATTGCATACTTTACTGCAAAACGCCAATATCCCGGGACCGTATGTAGTGGTCGGGCATTCGCTCGGAGGTTTTGCTGTGCGTTTATTTGCTCACGAGTATGCTTCAGAAGTTGCCGGGGTTGTATTGATCGACTCGATGAGCCCAAGACAATTTACTCAATCGCAAGGCGGGGCACCGTCTCAGACAGGTACACAGTCGCAACCATTTTCCCTGCCAGCCATGTTAGCACGCTTCGGAATCGTGCGTTTGCTCGCGCGACCGTTGGGAATTATGCCCTCCATTCCATCTGAAGAGAATGCTTACTTTTCCCGAATGGTGAGTCCGCAAAGCGCACAAACCCTTACCAATGAATCGCAGGGTATGCCAGCGGCTGGTGCGGAAGCTTCTGCCGTGCAGACCTTTGGCGACCTACCCCTGATCGTCTTAACCGCCAAACTGAACAATATTTCGGGCTGGCAGGAGTGGCAGACTGAATTGCTCCAACTGTCATCGAATAGTCAACAGTTATTTGCTGAAAGCGGTCACAATATCCATTTTGAAGAGCCAGAGTCTGCGATTGCAGCAATCCTGCAGATGGTCCAACAGGTGCGTGATACGGGAATGAGGTAGATATATTTGAAATAAAGGTCTAAACTTATACCCGTTCAAATGATACATACCGCATTAGGCAGGTTATTCTTCAACTTTGAATCTTATTTACCCCTTACCAATATTTTTTCCACAACAGATTCAAGGACGCCTCCTTCAGCAAACTTTTTTGCGTATGCTATTTCTTCCGGGGTTAGTTTCTCTTTCAGTTCAGTAGCCAATTTACCAGCCCGAACTTTCGTCGATTGGATAGAGGCGGAGTGATCAAGACTGAGCAAGGTCAATTGCAGGGCATACTGATTATCCCCACGCTTCGCATACATGCCCGCAATATCAACAAGCACATCCAGGGCTGTGAGTTTTCCATGCGTTTCCACCGAAAGTTGCAGCGACTGATACCAAAGCTGTTCCGCTTCTGTATCGTTTCCCAAAGCAGACTCGCTTCGCCCCATCTCAGAGAGCAGACGTGCAATATCCCAACGGGCGCCAAGTTCGGTGAAGAATTTCAAGCTTTTTGCAAACGAATTCAATGCCTGCCCGTGTTTGCCCTGTGCCTGTTCCACCAGTCCCAAGCTGCGATATGCATTTGCCAACCCCGTCCGATCTCCAATCGAGCTATTGATCGCGATGCTTTCTTCCAATGCGGCTTGCGCTTCATCGTATTTGTGGACAGCCATCGCACCCAGGCTAAGGGAGGTCAGCCCGAAGGCAGTAAAACGCATGTCGCCAGTTCTGCGCCACGCCTCCACTGCAAGTTGAAATTGTTCGTGAATATCCCCTGCTTCATCCATCAACATGGCAACGCCAACCACTTCGGTCAGGCATAAGGCTTCATACCATTGGTCTCCATTATCTTTGGCGGTTTGCAGACCTTCCTTGAATAATGTCAACGCACGAGGCAAGTCACCTGTGATGATCGTGACGATGCCAAGGAAAGTCAACGCTTCGACTAAAACATGCGGTTCATTAATCGGACGCAGAATTTCAAGACTGCGGTTGAGCATGAGTGTGGCTTCTGCCTGTTGTCCCACTCGCAGAGCAAACAAGGAGCGGGAGGTAAGCACATGTGCCAATGCAACCAGATCTTCTCTTTTGGAAAGCGTTGACTTTGATTCCAAAACATCCCTTACTCTGCCTAAATATTCGAGCGCTTCCTGTGACCAGCCTAAGGTGTCGTAAAGTGTGGAGTACGCGCGCATTGTCGTTTCGAGGAGAGCGAACTCTTTGTGAGCAAGTGTCCATTCCAACGCACTGCGGATGTTATCGATATTCGCGGTCAATTCGGTCAGGGATTCGCTCTGTTCGGCGCTTCTCAAGCGCAAATCCTGTTGACACAAATACCCCATGAAATATTGACCATGACGAGCCGCCGTCTCTTTCTTAACTTTGGGCTGGTTCGAC
>JAEURE010000326.1 GCA_016789485.1 Anaerolineales bacterium
AAAATCAACAAACAAATTTTTTAACAGCATATACCTCTGTTTATCTCCGTTTATCCATGTTAAAACAAAAAGGGTTTCGGTAATTTTACCAAAACCCTTTCTTCATTAAGTGATGGATGGTCTTACTTCAAGGTCTGGCGCAGACTTTCGAGCTTGCCAGCGACAGAACCATCAAGAACCTTGTCACCGACTTTGATGACGAGACCGCCAAGAATGGAAGGATCAACCTTGAAGGAGATTTCCTTCACAGTAACGCTCTTCTTCACGGTGTCCTGTTCCTGACTGGTGAGCGGGAGCGCGCTGGTGACAACGGCAGAGTCGCCTGTGAGGCCTTCTGCCACAACCACTTTGCCGCCCTTCACACCAGAAAAGAATTCATCGATCAAAGCGCGTTGCTTTTTCTCGTCCAACGCTTCGCCGACGAGCTTATTCGCGGCGGCTATGGCGAGAGCAGCAACTTGTCCGCGCAGATCGCCGAGAATGCGATTGCGTTCGAGTTCAGCTTCAGCCATGGCGGCTTCGCGAGCCTTGGAGGCTTCAGCTTCTGCAGCGGCTTTCACGTCCTTGCCTGCGGAGGCAGCGCGCTCGGTGGCTTCACGAACGACCTTGCTGGCTTCCGCCTGTGCTTCGGCGAGCACCTTGGCGGCTTCTTTTTCCGCATTGGCCCGGGCTTCAGCAGCGACGCGGGCATCTTCCAAACCCTGCGCAATCTTCTGTTTGCGGCTCTCCATCATATCCAGCATGGGTTTGTACACCCAAGCGTTCAATGTGAGGAACACAATGATGAACGCAATGATCTGGACAATGAGAAGACCGAGATTAATACCTAATTGTTCCATGTTTCGATGCTCCTATGAATTACACAACTTTGAAGAGCATGAGGAACGCGATCACCAAGCAATAGATCGCGATGGCCTCCGAGAACGCAATGCCGAGGATCATGTTGGTCAGCAAATTGCCATATGTATCAGGGTTGCGGGCCATGCCTGTCAAGGCGCCTTGAACGCTCAAACCGATACCGATACCTGCACCTGCCGCCCCAATCATCGCCAAGCCTGCGCCGACATAGCGCATCGCATCTAAAAGAAATACTCCATCCATGTTACAGCCTCCTAGTAATTAACTGATTATTTTTGAATTAGTGACCTTCAGCGTGTTCGTCGCCGTGACCCTGAGTGGCTTGCGCCATGAAGACCATCGTCAACATACCGAATACGAACGCTTGGATCACACCAACGAACAATTCGAACATCATAACCATCGCAGGCAGGATGGATATTTTGCCAAGCAAACCTGCAACAATGGCAACCAACACGATACCAGCGAACATGTTACCGAACAAACGGAAGGCAAATGAGAGAATCTTCGAGATTTCAGAGATCAACTCAAGCAAACCGACCAAAAAGTCCATTGCGCCGAAGAAAGGCACTTTGAACATACGGCGGGTGTTGAAGAATTTACTCAAATAGCCAAGTCCCTGTGCGCGGAAACCCACCACCTGAATCATCACCACGGAAATGATCGCAAGTGAGACGGTGAAGTTCAAATCCACGGAAATACCGCGGAAGAACGGGGCAAGGATATATTCGCCTTTTTCATGAGTGAAGAGATACCAGTTCCCAAACAATAATTCCTTGGCATGTCCTTCGCCATGCGCATGGTGTAAAACACCGATCGACTCAAAACCAGGGATCAGTTTGAGCAGATTCGCGAACAAAACATAGATCATGATCGTCGCAAACCATGGGAAGATCATCTTCGCATATTTCGTTCCCGCGGAACCTTCAGTCAGGTTATACAGCATTTCAAGGATGGCTTCCATCACATTGCCAATGCCGCGCGGTACAAGGTCAGTCTGTTGGCTCTTTTTCAATGAGCGGTTTGCGGCAAACGCAATCACAATCAGCAGGACAAGCGTCACAGCCAAAGTTGGGAGTGTGTTCACCAAATACAACGGGCCGAGGCCAAGGAAATTCTCAGCAATCGGCTCCTCGAGCAATTTTTCGGCAGCAACCACGATCTCAGGCTGAACAGGGACAAAAATCCCGCCCAGAATAAAACCTGCGATCATCAGGACCAGCACGATCCAGCGCCGCCAAGGGGTACGTTTTTGGGTCTCCAAGCCCGCCTCCTAAGCGTGAGTTTCTTTCTCTTCGGTTTCGTATTTATCTTTCAACCGCGCCAACGCTCTTCGCGAAGCATACAGCATCAAGACTACCGAAAGAGGGATTCCAGCAAACAACAAAACCAGGGTAAAAACTGGTTTTGTTCCGAACATATTATCCAGCCACAACCCGCCGAATACCGAAGCAAAGATGACTGCAAGGGTTAAACAACCCACCTGCCCAATTACAACGATCAGCAGGGTACTCACCATGGCTTGACGGTTCTGGTTTGATTGTGTCATGTCGCACGATTATAACTGACAGGTCAAAGGGCTGTCAAACGAAAATCATTTTTGCGATTTCCGCCAAACGGCTGTTTCCACAAGGCAGGCTGACTCCCGCCAACCTGCCTTATCGCCGTTCAAACAACGCCTCTTTCTCGACGTTTGAGCTGATTCTGTTTTAGAACAAATTCAACGCCGCCGCATCCGACCAGCTAAACCACGGGGCAAAGACTGTACCGACCAGGATCACGCCAATGGCAAGCACCACCAACGCAATCGCATACGGACGGGTCAGAGGGACGGGGTGCTGTTCCTCATTCTCCCCTTCCATGCGGTACAGGTACACATACTTCAACAC
This sequence comes from Anaerolineales bacterium, assembly GCA_016789485.1. GTDB lineage: Bacteria > Chloroflexota > Anaerolineae > Anaerolineales > Villigracilaceae > Villigracilis. The sequence goes on from JAEURE010000326.1 coordinate 2,748, forward strand.
ATTGAGGTAGTAATACACACCGATGATCGAGTTGACGATACCCACAACGACCAGCCAGGTGTAATTTGCCTGTACACCCGCCGCAAAAACGAACACTTTCGCAACAAAACCGCCAAACGGGGGCAAGCGACAGGAAAGCTGTCAGCATCATCAAACCCATCAAGGGATTGCGACGGCTGAGTCCTGCATAATCGGTAATATCTTCCAAACCAGTAATGCGGCTGAAAGCCATCACCACACCGAACGCCAGCAGGTTTGTCGCAATGTACGCCGCGAGGTAGAACACCACACTCGCCGCGCCAAGTTGACTGAAGGCAACCACACCGATCAAGGCGGAGCCTGCATGAGCAACCGAAGAATAAGCAAGCAAGCGCTTGATATTCGTTTGCGGCAACGCAAGCAAATT
>JAEURE010000327.1 GCA_016789485.1 Anaerolineales bacterium
TACCTGGGTGCAGGAAGCCTACGAAAAAGGCATCATCACTGCCGAGCAAATGCACGATCATCCGAATGTCCATGTCATCCGCAGGCATCTTGGCGGAATCAAACTCCCTGAAGTGGATTTCCGCATGCGCATCGATAATGAGGAAACCGATGAAGAATCGGTCAACAATCAGGGCTTCCACCTTGAGCCCGGCGATACCATCCTCCTATGCAGCGATGGTTTGACAGACCTGGTTTGGGATGACGAGATTCAAAGAATAGTCCGCTCGAAAAAAGATCTTAAGTCAGCCGCAGAAACGCTGGTCAACCTGGCCAACGAGCGCGGTGGACATGACAACATCACTGTTGTCCTGCTGGCAATGCCGCGATTGGAGGAAACTTCGCCGAATCGGCATGGTTTGTTCGATTGGTTATTGGGAGAATAAAAGAGCCTCAGTCCAAGAACTGAGGCTCTTTTTTATCTTAACGCTTCCTTCCCCGCCCAAACCTGTTTGCTGACCGAAATACAGAATCTTAGTTTGATGTTTTTTCCCTGTCCAGCCAGAGTTCACGATACTTGCGATTCCAATCGATCAAAAAGCGGACTGCGATTACAAGTCCTGCGCCGGCAGCCACCCAAAAAGAGACATCGCGAATATTCAAAATCCACAACGCGGGTGCGGCGAGCACGCCGGTAAAAACACTTGCCCGCGCCGAGTGACGGATGACCAGTACAAGCAGGATCAACAATCCAAGACAAACGAGGAAAGCCAGTATATTGACTGCCAAAAACGCGCCGCCTGCAGTTGCCAGCCCCATCCCGCCGCGCAAACCTGCAAACAGCGGCCAGCAATGACCGACCACGGCGAAAGTGGCTGTAAAGACTGTTATCCATAGATCGTTTGAATAGTTCAATGCAAGAAATGTCGGCAGAAATCCTTTTGCCACATCCAGAATGAACACCAATGCCCCCCAGCCAAAACCAGCCTGACGAATGGTATTGGTCGTGGTAGCATGGCCTGAGCCCGAGTCACGCACATCCACACCTTTGACAAAGCGCGTCACCCAGATCGAAAACGGCAATGAGCCGAGCAGGTAGCCAAGAATAGGGAAAAGAAAGTTCGTCATGTGCTATATAACCCCATCCAATAAAAAAGTTTTACAGGTTTTATCAATACGAACGAGCCAGTACCCGGGCGCGGGAAGCCAGTCTGCGGGTAAGACCATCGAAGATGAATTTATGGAAGGGCCACATGGCGTACCAATATAAAAAGCCAAAGAAGCCATGCGGTTCATAATAAGCCGTGACGGTGAATACGGTCTTGTTTTTATCATCGGGCGCAGACGTGGAATCAAATTGCAGCCAGGCTTTGCCCGGCACTTTCATTTCAGCCCGCAGGCGCATCCTTGAATTTTTTTCCACGGTTTCCACGCGCCAGAAATCGAGAGCCTCGCCGGTGTGGATTTCGTCAGGATGCCTTCGTCCACGTCGCAAGCCGACGCCGCCGATGGCTTTATCCATCCAGCCGCGCAGCGCCCAACTCCAGTCCATGTAAAGCCAGCCGCGCTCGCCGCCAATGCCTGTATACGAACGAAAGACCGTTTCAGTCGGAATGTCGAGAATGACCTGCCTGCGTTCGATGAACATCCCTTCTTCCACGCTGAATTCGTATGGCTTGACATCTCCCAGAGCGATGACCAATGCGTCAGACCAGCTTGTCTCCACATTGTCCCGTTGGATGCGTCCCAATGCCAGATGTGTGGCGGTTTGAAAATCTATCGGCTGAATCTGCGGAAATAACTTCTTTGCCGCGTCATCCCGAACGATGAGGTTGGCGCGCAGGCCTTCGATCAACGGTGCGACAACCCGCCAGTGAATGGGTGTCACCATGTGCACCCAATACGCTGAAAGACGCGGCGCGAAAAATGGAGTGGGAATCAGGATACGTTTTAAGTCGCGTTCCTTTGCATACCCCAAAAGCATGTCTGCATAGGTCAGGCGGGTGGGACCGCCAATTTCGATCACTCTCCCAATGCTGTCGGGAGTCTTGAGCGTATCCACCAGATAGGAAAGTACATCGCGGATTGCAATGGGCTGTGCCTGTGAAAAGAACCAGGCGGGACAAACCAACAGCGGCTCACGCTCTGTCAGATAGCGGATCATTTCAAAAAGGGCGGAGCCTGAGCCGATGATCATGCCCGCTCGAAGCTCTGTGACGGGAACTTTGCCATAGCGCAGCAAATATCCCGTTTCATGTCGTGCCCGCAAATAGGGAGAAAGATGCGAGGTCGGATCCACCAATTCGCCGAGGTAGATGATTCGTTCAATGTTCGCATCTTCTGCTGCGTGGGTGAAATTCCAGGCCACTCGCAGATCGCGTTCGGCATTGACTTTTCCTCCCTGCATCCCGTGCATTAAATAATAGGCAACGGATACGCCCTGCATGGCTTTGGCAATTTGATCAGGAACAAGCGCATCGCCTTGAACCACTTCTACTTTATCCTGCCAGGCGCGTCCCTGTAAACGGGACGGGTCACGCACGAGGCAGCGCACGCGATACCCCGCTTCAAGGAGTTTCGGAACAAGCCGCCCGCCAACATAGCCTGTTGCACCAGTGACAAGGATGAGGTTGTTATCTGCCATGATGATGGATTATAACTTTGAGCCGATGTGTTAATGTAATCATTCCAAGGGAGAATTGTCAGGTTTTAATGGTAATCCTAAACTAATGTAAAATCCACGACATGCCTTTATTATGGATTTCCCTATCCTTCATCGCGGGAATCGTGCTCGCGAGTGTCTTCTCTCTTCCCGTTTGGGCATGGATTCTGATCTCAGTTGTTTTCTTTCTTCTTTTTCTGTTTCTTCGTAACCATACATTACAAGTCGCTTCTTTTACACTTTCTCCTTTAACCCTCATCCTTCCCGTCTTCCTCTTTCTTGGTTCTTCCTATTATCAATTCCGCCAGCCGAATATCAATGCCTTTCACATCGCTTTTTACAATGACCGCAATTATGATCTGTTGATTACAGGTTCTCTAGCGGAGCCTCCTGATTACCGCGATAATTACACAAATCTCAAACTCAAAGTGGAAGCGGTGGATACTGGCAGCGGTGACCTGCCTGTTTCAGGCTTCATATTAGTGCGTGTGCCTGTAAATGGAGGAT
>JAEURE010000328.1 GCA_016789485.1 Anaerolineales bacterium
CAAATGCAAGGTCTTGACGAAATTCCTCGGTGCGATCTCCGCTTGCATCAATAGAACCTGGGTTTGAAATATAGACACCAGCTTCAATCAATAATTTTTCCAAAACTTGCCAACCCGGTGAAGAAAGTAATTTTGGGTGCGGGTAAGGGCGCACTATAAAATTAAAAGGCTCATGCCAAATCCGCTTCTTCTGTTCAACGAAGAGTTGATAGATATGGAAATAATGATTAATGTTTACTCCCCCGGCAAAAAGAATGGTTTTTTTGGATGGGTCAAAATTGATGGAACTCAAAAACTCGGCGCGGCTTTGGGGCAAGGGAGCCATAAAACGGTCATATTGAACAGGACCGGTAATCTCAAGCCGATTGGCAGGGAACTTGTGCAATCGAATAGCCTCATCTGCCATTTGACTGCTCCAGACGGCCATGCAATCTGGGTCAAATCCCCGATAGCCCATATTGACGATGTTGTCATAATTTGTGATGGCTGTAAAAACAGGAATCCCCATTCGCTGAGCTTCCCGAGCAAAATTTCCTTCGTTCCAAAAACCGTAATTACCCATACCGGGCGTCAGCACACAGGAAACACCCTGTTCCCTGAATATCCTATCATGTTCGTGAGTAACATATAGTTGTTTTTCAAGCCATGCCAGCAAGCGTCCCATGCCAGGAGCGTGACGGGCAAAGTTTACAAAAGCCATCTGGCCAGACATTCCCAATAAAGTTGCGTCAAAGAGCTTACTCTCTATGGTTTCGCGGAAACGCAGGTCAGTTGTTTCGGTAATAACCACAAAGCGACGGAGCATTCTTAATTGCTGCAAAAGAAAATACTTTTGGTATTGAGCGTCATATTGATCCACTTGCAATTCAAAATACTGCTCAGGATCAAAATTGAAAGAACGGAAATAGACCGGGCTAAGGAAATAAAGCGGCTTGAAGCCACCTTCTGCCAAGCATTGACGAAAGGAAGGTTGATGGAAAGCACGCGCGGCCATCTTACCGTGCAAGGGAATGCCAATCTTTATTTCAGACATTCATTAACCGCAATACTTCATTACATGCTTAGACAGCGAAACACCGTCTAATTCATGAAATGCCAATGCCTGTTGAGGCGTTCCGCAAGCAGGATAGCCTTCGACAGCAAACTTGATCATCTGTTTGCCATCGAGCAATCCATGCTCTGCGCAAGCCGTGAGGATGTTATCCATCAAGCCGCCAGCAGGGTGGTGGTCTTCGAGCATGAAGATATTCGAATACGGCTTGAGGACTTCGGTCAGCCATTTCACATCCACACGGTTGAGCCAAGGCATGTTGATGATGCTCAATCCGAATCCACGCTCGGCGAGGAGTTCGCTGGCAAGGAGCGCCTCATGCAGCATGACGGGTCCATACGCAAACATGACCGCGTCTTTCCCCGCCGTGAGTTGACAGCCCTGTCCGGGCTTGAACTCATACCCAGCCGGGAGCGCAATCCGCCGCGGACTGGGTCCAATGATGAGGCGTAGCGCAACCACGTCATCGGTTTGGTTCACGGCGTAATCCATCGCCATGCGTGTCTCTTCGGCGCTGCAGGGTTGCAGGATGGTGCAATTCGGCAAAGCAGAGAAGAGCGAAATATCGCGCAGGGACTGATGCGATTTGCCCGGTCCGGCAGGAATTAAACCTGCGTAATGCAAGGCATAAATGATCTTGGACTTTTCACCAGCGGCGTTGTAAATCTGTTCATTAGCGCGTGATGCAAGGAAACTAGCGAAAGAATTGACAACAGGTAACAGTCCCTGACGGGCAAGACCAGCCGCCATCGAGACCATATCCTGTTCGGCAATTCCGTTTTCAATGAAACGGTCAGGATAGGTATTCTCAAAATCGCGGACTTTGCAATCGGAGGAAAGATCAGCGTCGAGCACGACGATGTCTTTGCGCTGGGCGGCGAGTTCCACCAAAGCTTGACCATACGCACGCGAAACATATTCATCTGTTGGCTTCACAGAAAGACGATCCAGCGCCGCCTGGCTGAGAGGTTCACCTTCAAGCATGGATGGCGTTGCGGTCTTCACTTCCGGCTCAACGGGAGTCAAATGCAACGGGTCGAGCGACACAGCTTTGAGGTCCGCATTGATGCGCTGAATCAGTTCAGAATAACCCACCTCGAAGGCTGCATCATCCGGCGCGCCCGAATGCCAGGGATAGAGTCCTTTTCCAATTTCAAGTGCGGCGGGATGCTCCATAAAAGAGACACCGCGACCCTTGATGGTATCGGCGATGATAATCTGCGGCTTGCCTTTGACTTGATTCGCTTCGGCAAGCGCCTTTTCAATGGCACGAAAATCATGCCCATCGATGCGAATGACATGCCAACCAAACGCAGTGAACTTTTCGACAAGGTTGCGAAGATCGATGATCTCGGCAACAGGCTTATCAGATTGCACCTTGTTATCGTCAACGATGACAGTGAGGTTATCGACCTTGTGATGCGCGGTGACATGCAGGGCTTCGTAATTCTGACCTTCCTGCAACTCACCGTCGCCGGTCATCACGAACACATGCCCGCCGTTATTGTTGTACTTCTTCGCCCACGCCATGCCGCGTCCCTTCGAGATGCCCATGCCGAGCGAACCCGAGTTGGCTTCCATGCCGCGATTGCCGATATCAGGATGACCGTTCAACCCATTGAGGCGGCGCAGTGACATGAGCATGTGATCGGGAATTTCACCGAGCGAATGCAGCACGGCATACAAGCCCGGCACATCATGTCCCTTCGATGAAAAATAAATGTCGCGGTCAGGGCTATCGAAACCAACCTTGAGCGTGTTCATCTCTTCGTAATACATCCACACCACGATGTCCATCGCGCTGAAGCTCGAGCCAAGATGCCCCGACCCGGCACGCTTCACTTCGGTAAGCGTATTGGCGCGGCACATATCTGCGATAATCTGGAGTTTCTTGTATTTGTCGGCGGATGAATTGCGCACGCGCTTGAATTCTTCCACGGGGATTAGTTTTAGTTCAACCATTTTTTCCTCTTTATAGACGCTGCGCCTCACCCCGCGCTCGCGCCTGATTCTTCTTTATGAATTTTTTTCTACCTTTGGCAGTTGCGCCTCTCCACTTGCCACGAGACGTTC
>JAEURE010000329.1 GCA_016789485.1 Anaerolineales bacterium
ATTGATGATGAGGTCCCGCATTCAAACCCATGAATTCCTGTCCGTCCAACTCGAACGAAACAGTGAACGCCTTGCCATCGGGTCCGCGTGAAACGTTGTTGACCTTCGAATTTTTGAACAGCGAGACGTAAAAATTCATTGCCTCTTCAGCTTGTGTATCGAACCATAAAAACGGGGTGATCTTTTTCATTTCTAAAGTCTCCTTTATTTTTTCTCTACCGATTAATGCGATTGGCTGTTTGTGTACAGCCTGCCGCCCAGCCACGCGCAAGGTAACGCGAACACGACCAATCCCCATGCATACCAAGCGGGTCCCAGGCTCTGTTGCACAGCGACCATCGCGCCGCCGATACTGCCTACAAATCCCAGCATACCCAACACAAGTGCATGCCTCATGGGGTAATTTGGCGCAAGACGGGCGGCGACGTAACATCCAGCCACACTGTAAGCAAGACGATACACCAATATCGCGGCAATCAGTGGTTCAGAACCGCGCATTGGCAATGGCGTCCCGGCCTGGAGGATTTCTGCCGCTTCCAACACAGCATCGGTCCCATATGACAGAACGAATATGGCAACAAACCCCGCAATGACCGCTCCAATGCTCTTTAAAATATTCATACAAGTCTTCCTTCCGTTTGAGTTATTAAATTTTTGTTGCAGCAACAGATGTATCTTACTCAAACGAAAGGAGATTGTCTTGTATAAAACGGCAAACTACTCGGATTGATTCAATTGGGCAATTTGGGCAGGCGTATACCCAATGAACTGCCTGAGCGCCCGGTTCAAATGCGGCTGATCAAAATAACCGAGTTCATGGACCGCATCAAGAATGGAAACACCCTGCTTTAACAGCGTGGTCGCCTGCTGCGCTCGCTTCATTTGACGGATGCGGCTTTGGGTCAAACCAGTGGCGCGCAGGAAGTGATGCCGCATCGTGCGAGACGGCATATCCGGCAATTGATCCTGCAACATGGCATTCACAACCGGGTCGAAGACCAGAATTTCATCGCGCATAAGTTTATTTACAAACGTATCAACATTTTCAAAATCGGGCTTTTCCCACGCCGCGTTCTTCAACCAAAAAGATTTGCCTGACGCCTCGGGCAAAGATTTCTCTGAATCCAAAAGTTCTCTCACAGGCAAATAAGGCATGAAAACGCCAAGTTTAAACTTGACCCACAAAATCTCTGCGCCTTCACCCCACGCTGCAACACCAGCCATTGTCAGTGGACCCACAACCAAGGAGTGCGAACGTCCATGCTCTTTCACAAAAACCATGTGCCAATTGCTTTCAGCAGGGCGGATCGTAGACCCCTCGCTCATGGTCCGGCCGTACGTGACCGCCTCCACATAAGGCGAGTCGGATAACCGTTGCTCGTGGATAATGCTCATCGTCTCTTCTACTTCTTGTTGTTTCGCAGATTATCAGCAACCCGATACTTCACGATCTGTCGGATCAACTTCGTCGGCAAGGGTTTATCGAGCAGAAACTTGATCGTACCTTTGCCGTCCACATACGGTTCAATTTGACGTTCGAACGCCTCACTCCCCGCCGGAACCGGGTACAGCGACACATGCTTTTTCCACCCCGCAAAATGGATCAAATTCCTGCCGTTCAACTCAAAGCATGCGATCTGGTAACTGATTCTCTCTTTCGCATCCGGCACCAGGGAATGGATCAGTGTGCGGATCTGCTTTAGATACGCCTGCGACTCGGGCGGGCATGCCGCAATATATTCGTCAATGGATTGAAAATTTGTCTTAGCCATTTTGTCCTTCCATGAGTGCCAAAAGTTTGGTGGTCGTGTTCCAGTTGCGGATGGTCATATTTTGATAGACAGGCAATCCAATAATTTTTGTCAGGTGGCTTTGTGAAGCCCGGCTGATGAGGCGGGAAAAGTAAAGCGCCTGCTTGCCTGCATGGGCAGTATCCACGCCTTCTCGTGTGCTGACGCTTTTCATCGCTTCTTTCGGAGTAAGCGGTTCCTTCAAAAAGATGACATCGTATCGGTATGTATCAGGTTCGCCGCCAAACCCCTTGGGTGCCCCAGCGACGATTTTTTTCATTTCGGAGTGAGCGACAAGGACAAGGCGGGACATGTAGTTAAATCTTTTCGATAATGTCTTCTCGATCTCATCAGTCAGTCTGGCGTTGTCTTTTTCAACAGATGCAAACACAACATTGCCACTTTGAATATAGGTCTTCACATCGGAAAAACCCATTGATTCGAAACTGGCTTTCAAGTCCACCATTTTTATGATGTTCTTTCCGCCAACGTTGATTCCGCGCAACAGGGCAAGGTATACAGCCATTGTTATCTTCTCCTATCCAGCTTTCTTCAAATTCAAATAATGATCACGCAATTTCTTGTCGAAGTGTTCGATGGCATAACGCAATGTGACACGCGGCATGGATGCGGCATACTCATCCAAAAATTGCGTCAATCGCCTTCGGTCTTTGTCTCCTGCAAAACGGAGCGCCCAGCCATTCGCCTTGTGCATCAGATCCTCTTTGTCGTACAGCAGGATCTCAGCCTGTTTGAACGCATCCTCCACATCGCCTTTCCCTATGAAGTACAGCGTGCTGACAATGGCAGTGCGTCGCTCGGGCATCTTTTTGGACTTTGCCAGTTTATACAAAACCTTGCGCGGCTTATCCATCAGGTAACTACCGACTACCCAGGGAGCCGAGCGGTCAACCAGGTCCCAGGTGTTGATGCGGTCATGACGGCGGATGTAAAGGTCAAACAGTTCTTTTCTTCGTTCCTGTGTTGTCTTCTTATTGCGTGCCTGAAAATCCATGATGCTGACCGCGCCGACTCGCATCTCATGAATGGGATTTTCGAGCATTATCTCAACCTCATCCAATGGCATGGATATGAATTCTTTCGCCAGCGCAAAGACCTGTCCCATGCGGACGCCCAGAATGACATCGTCATCGTCAGACGCAAGATGACTGTGAGATTTGGCAACTGTCGTTGAACGCAGGGTATTCAGTCGTTTGAGGAATTCATTCGCTTTCATGGGAAATGCATTACCTGCTTAATTTCAT
>JAEURE010000032.1 GCA_016789485.1 Anaerolineales bacterium
TGCCTATGAAAACGGTGAAAGGGTACTTTACTTAAAATGTCTGATCGAACCTCGAGATCCGCAAGCAGTATCGCGTGTGCCAATATCGCCTTCATCAAATATTGGGGGAATCGTGATGATAATTTACGCCTTCCCGTTAACGGCTCCATCTCAATGAATCTGGATGGGTTATTTACCCGCACTACAGTTAATTTTTCCGCTTCAATTTCGACAGACAGCCTGCTGATCAACTCCAAACCCATTACTGGCAAAGGCTTGGAACGCGTTACCTATATTCTTAACCTTGTACGCGAACTGGCGAAAATAAATGAGAGAGCTGAAGTGACTAGCGAAAATAATTTCCCCGCAGGGGCAGGGATCGCTTCCTCCGCAGCGGCGTTTGCAGCGTTGGCTCTCGCTTCTTCCCGCGCGGCAGGTTTGACTCTGTCCGAAGCGCAGTTATCTGTCCTCGCGCGGCGTGGATCAGGCTCCGCCTCTCGCTCGATTCCAGTGGGGTTCGTGGAATGGCAAATGGGACAAAATGAAGCAGACTCCTACGCCTTCTCCATCGCTCCAGTGGATCATTGGAACTTGGTGGATTGTGTTGCCATCGTCAGCGCTTCCCATAAAAAGACCGGCTCCACCGAGGGACATGCCATTGCAGGGACAAGTCCTCTGCAAAATGCGCGTGTGGCAGATGCTCCACGCCGCATTGAGATTTGCCGCAACGCAATACTCAAAAAAGATTTCGAAGCTTTCGCAAATATCATCGAACATGATTCGGATATGATGCACTCGGTCATGATGACCTCCAACCCGCCGCTGATGTACTGGCAGGCTGCCACGGTTGAGATTTTCCATCAGGTACGTGAGTGGCGCGCGAGCGGACTCCCCGTAGGTTACACAGTGGATGCGGGTGCAAATGTCCATGTGCTGTGCTTGGGTGAATATGCCAAAGATGTGGAAAATCGTTTGCGTGAAATTCCCGGCGTAAGCAATGTTTTGGTGGCAGGGGTCGGCGGTGGAGCAAGGCTGGTGTAGAGGGGAGAAAATGCCCCTCGAAACGGAATCAGGCGTCCGACACGAGAGAAGCGGGGAAATTTATCTAATAAATCTTTAACTATGTCAAATCCAATTGAAGATATAATCCGCTTCGTCGTTTAAATTAGATTAAGGATAAAAAATGGTATCAGGTTTTGTTACATTAATTGTTTTCATCCTCGCCCTGGGCGGGATGATTTTTGTGCACGAATTGGGACATTTTATTGCTGCGCGCTGGGCAAAGATCGAAGTGGAGGAGTTTGGCTTCGGCCTGCCTTCTTATAAACTTGCCACGCTTTTCACCTGGCAAGGGACAGAGTTCACCATCCATGCGCTGCCGTTGGGTGGGTTTGTGCGCCCGAAAGGCGAGAATGACCCGAACGTTCCCGGCGGACTCGCATCTGCAAGCCCGTGGAAACGCCTGGTGGTTTTGTTCGCCGGCCCGCTGATGAACCTGCTCACTGCCATAATTGTTTTCTCTTTTTTGATCGCCTCGGAAGGCATACCTGTCCCCGGCTCGATCAAGATCGATTCCATCGCCGAGAATTCCCCCGCTCAACAGGCAAATGTTCAATCTGGCGATGTTCTGCTTGCGATCAATGGTGAAAAGGTTACTGAAATACAGCCAGCCATTGCCATTATTCAAGCAAATCTTGACAAGCCCGTTGAGTTGTTGATCGACCGCAACGGCGAAGAGATCACTCTTATTGCCACGCCGCTTTCCAGCAGAACGAAAAGCGAAGGCGCGCTCGGGGTTGGTCTTGGCTACCCGACCCGTCCCGCGACGTTTGTTGAAAGCATCAGCGGCGGAGTTACGATCACGGGCTTGCAGGCCGCGACCATTGTTTATCTTCCCATCGCGTTGATTCAGGGCGCAATCGCTCCTGAAGATGCACGCTTCATCGGCTTCAAAGGGATCTTCGACATGTTCAATGTAGCTATGGAAGAAGATGTCACCAGTCGTCAGGAAGTTGCCGCCGCGCAAACAACAAGCGCTGCCAGCGCTCCGCGCCCCACAAACTGGACCCTCAACCTGATCGGTGTGCTGAGCATTTCACTCGGCGTGATGAATCTCTTCCCCATTCCCGCGCTCGATGGCGGACGCATCCTCTTCACCCTCCCCGAGATCCTTTTCCGCAAACGCATTCCCGCCGAATGGGAAAATACCGTCAACGGCATTGCCATGCTGCTGCTCATCAGCCTGATGCTGTTCGTCAACGTGATGGACTTTGTCAATCCCGCTAAAATACCTATTCCCTAAATCATGGCCGAGACTCTTTCCTTCCAATCCGTCTTAGACCACTTGCTGGATTCCAAAAAGGATATCCCGCAAAGTCACCTTTCACACTACTCTGACCTGGACCCAAAATCCCTGCGTCTTTTTATGGATATATGGCCCAGCGTCAAACCCAACCGAAAACTGCTCCTGCTCAGCGAGCTTTTGAAAAATCTCGACACAGTCAATCTTGTCAATTATGAAGAGATCGGCAAGGCTCTTTTGAAGGATGCGGATGCAGACATCCGTGCCGCTGCAATTGGACTACTCGCCGAATCAAACGACCCGAAACTTGCCAGCCAGTTAATGGATATTTTCCTCAACGATGCAGAGCTCGCTCCGCGCATGGAAGCCGCCAATCTGCTCGGGGAATTTATCCTGCTTGGCGAATTGGAGGAGTTGGATACGGCGCTAAAAACAAAGATCGAAGATGCGCTCATCTCCGTCATTCGCAGTGAAGATAACCCCGCCCTGCGAAAACGGGCGCTTGAATCACTTGGCTACTCCGCGCGCGATGAAATGGTTAATATCATCGAAACAGCTTACCACCGTGAAGAAGCCACTTGGGTAGCCAGTGCGCTGCGCGCCATGGGACGCTCCCACGATAACCGCTGGAATGATGATGTAGTCAGCAAATTGCTGGACGATGACCCGCGCATCCGTGTTGCCGCTGCAGAAGCCGCGGGTGAATTAAATATCCAGGAAGCGGGTCCCATCATGCTGCAAATGCTTGAAGACGAAGAAGAGGATGACGATGTTATCTCCGCGGTCATCTGGTCACTCTCGCAGATCGGCGGCGAAGATGCGCGCATTTATATCGTCAATTTGATCGAGAACACTGAAGACGAAGACCTCGTTGCCTTTCTCGAAGACGCCCTCGAAAACCTGGACTTCAACGAAGAGTTGGATAAGTTCGATCTCCTGACCTTGGACGAAGACGATCTCGAAGATTTGAATGAGATCAACGATCTGGAAGATAAGGAAGAAGAATAAAAAAAGCGACCCCCTATGGGAACTCATAACAAAAGAAAAATCCTCCAAGTGGTTGGAGGATTTTTTGTGAGCGCGGAGGGGATCGAACCCTCAACAAACGGCTTAAAAGGCCGCTGCTCTGCCATTGAGCTACGCGCCCATTTGTACAAAGTGCCGCATCAAGCGGTAAAGCGGATTGCATTCTATCACGGCAAAATACTGGCGTCAACGTAATTAAAGGAATTGACACAACATCTAACTTGTTGGAGGCAAAAATGACCGATGTAAAATATGTAACAGAAACAGACTTTCAGGATGAGGTGATCGGCGCAGAATTACCCGTCCTTGTGGATTTCACAGCAACCTGGTGCCAGCCCTGCAAAATGATCGAACCCATTGTCAAACAGCTTGCCGGCGAGTGGGAAGGCAAGGTTAAGGTTGTCAAGCTTGATGCGGACCAAAATCCCAACATTATGATGCAGTACGGTGTGATGGGTATCCCCACTCTGATGCTGTTCAAAGGCGGACAGATCAAGGAACGCATGACCGGTTTCCAGCCGAAAGAAAAGCTGGCAGCCAAAGTCACTCCGCACGTGTAATTTAATGTTTGCTTTATAATGGAGCCGAGCAATCGGCTCCATTTCTATTAAGGACAGATTCGTGTCAGAACAAGAATTGCTTCAGGCGGGCCTCTCAGCTTTCAAATCAGGCGACAAAAAAAGAGCCGCTTCGATTCTCTCCCAACTTGTCAAAGAATATCCCAACTCAGAACGTGGATGGTACCTGCTGGGAATGAGCGTCTCCACCGCAGAACAACGCCAATATTGTTTTCGACAAGTTCTAAAGATCAACCCTAATAATCCTGACGCAAAAAAACAGCTTGCGCTTCACTCCCCACTGCCGCCTGCTCCCGCCTCCCAGGCATGGCCTACCCCTCCGCCGCGCAGCAAACCAATCTCCACTCCGATTCCCAAATCCACCCCCATTTCCGAACCTGTATTCCGCTCGGCCCCACCCTTCATCCCAAACGACACCGAGCAGGAAAATGAATCTGTAGTTCAATCACCATCTCAAAAAAACGTGCAAAAAGCCCTTGCAGAAAAAAAGAAGAAGGACAGACAGATCCTCATTGCAACTGTGGCCGCAAGTGTATTTGTGTTGATTTGTGCTTCCATCGCAGTTATTTTCATGCTCAACGGCACAGCGATCGTACAGCCCATGGCACCCGCTCCGCAAAGCCAACAGATCGCCTCGCCCACACCTCTTTTGCCAACGGCTACCACTACACTAGCGCCACCCACCCAACTTCCCACGTCGCTCCCCCAAATCGAGTACACGCCGCTTTATGAAGAGACCTCTTGTCCCTTTGAAACGCCCATCGAAGCGAACGTCACTTGCGGTTTTGTCACCGTCCCTGAAAACCGCACTGGCGACCCAACAGATACCATTCAACTTGCCGTGGCGGTCTATCACAGCACAAGCAATAACCCGGCACCAGACCCAGTCGTCTTTTTGCAAGGTGGGCCAGGCGGAGAGGCCCTCAGTTTAAGTGCAGATGCGTATTCATATCTGGTGGCACCCTTCCTCGGGGAACGCGATTTCGTCACCTTCGACCAGCGCGGCACAGGCCTCTCAGACCCGTCCCTGAAATGCGATGAGCTGGATAAAGCGTATCGTCAAGATATTTATGGAATGGTACCCGCTGAGTCGCGGGAATATGTTTATAAAAATGCCCTGTTGTCATGTAATGGACTTTTACAAGCAAATGGCGTTGATTTCAAAGCTTATTCAACCGTCGAGTCTGCGGCGGATTTGCGGGATATCGTCAAGCTGCTGGGATATGAAAAAGTTAATTTGTATGGCGCTTCATACGGAACGCGCCTTGCGCTTGTAACCATGCGCAACCACCCGGAGATCGTACGCTCAGCCATTTTAGATTCAGTAGTTCCCGTAGAATCGAATGTCCTGCATGAATATCCCAATTCAGTAGAATCTGCTTTGTCACAACTGTTCACCTCCTGCGCTGCCAGCCCGGAATGCAACCTTGCCTACCCAAATCTAGAAACTGTTTTCTGGGACCTGGTGAATGAATTGGATGAAAATCCTGTCACATTATCCACTTCCGCCTATCCAATGGGTACGGTCACCGAGACAGTGGATGGGTATTACTTATTGTCAGTAATTCTTGGGTTGGAAAAAAGTTCCCACCTGATCGATGCGGCCCCGCAAACTATTTACCGTGTCAAAGCGCAGGATTATTCCACGCTTACCGCCGCACAATATGCCCTGCCCTACGCCCTGGACGGAATCAACCCTGGCTTGTATGTTTCCATGATTTGCCGCGAACACGTACTCGCCACCACGGAAGAAGAACTTCAGGCAACAACCGAAAAACTTAACATCAACGACCTGGTATGGCGGCCATTCTACGGGAATTTTGCAAAAATGTTCGAGGCTTGTAAATCCTGGAAGACGGTAGGCCCAGACCTGGGTGAGAAAGATGCGACCGTCAGTGACATTCCCAGCCTCATCATCGAAGGCGCATATGATCCAGCCACTCCTCCATTTTATGGCAAGCAAATCGCCGAGGATCTTTCAAATAACTATTATTTTGAATTCCCCAATATGGGTCACGTCCCCACTGCCGTTGATGACAGCGGATGTGCGATGCAGATCGCCCTGGACTTTATAGAAAATCCTGGCGTAGAACCGGACCGCGCCTGCTTGAATGCAATGGAAGCGGTGAAGTTCCTCGTCCCCTATACTGGTACCCCTGCCATTAAGTTAACACGGCAAGATACATACGGAGTAAGCCTCGATGTTCCCGCAGAGTGGTATTACGATGACGGTTTCTTTGTTCGCTACTCTTCCCCCTTCGATGTGACACAGGTTGGGGCAATGCGCGCTGCGGTCACCATTCAGGATCTGAAGGATTATTTCTCCTCAAGCGTATATGGCTACCGTGGGCTGGATGCCGCCCCGATAGAGGCGGGCGTACGAGAGGCAAACGGGATGACCTGGAGACTGTATTACTCTACATCGAACGGGCATCCCGTGGATGTGGCTGCGACGGAAAATGGGCGTACCTCAATTATCGTCACCATGTTCAGCCACATGGATGAACATGACGCCATGTATCGCACGGTTTTCCTGCCGATGGTGGATTCCGCCCGGTAAAAATCCATCGTTTTCGTTGACGATTCGCCCTCCTTCATGGTATTATTCGCCCCGCTAAAAAACCAGCCAAAAGCTGGGTTTGTTTTGTCTATAACTAGAGGAGAATACTCATAAGCGCTAACGAATTTCGAGTGAATGAAGGCATCCGCGTTGCGGAGGTTCGCCTGATTGGTCCAGATGGCGGCAATGTCGGTGTTGTGCCGATTCGCCAGGCCTTGCAAATTGCCCGCGATGCGGAGATGGATCTGGTTGAAGTCTCACCTGGTGCCACTCCCCCAGTTTGTCGTGTGATGGATTTTGGCAAGTTCATCTACGAAAAAACAAAGAAGGAACGCGAGGCGAAGAAAGCCCAGACCAAGATCGAAGTTAAGGAAATTCGTCTGCGCCCAAAGACAAACGAAGCGCATCGTGGTTTCAAAGTGGATGATGCCCGCCGCTGGCTGAACCAGGGTCACAAAGTTCGTGTGACTGTCAAGTTCCGCGGCCGTGAAATGGATTATCCCGAGATCGCGTTGGAAGACCTGAAAGAGATTGCCCAGGATCTTTCCGATGTCGCCACGATCGAAGTGCCGCCGCAAATGGAAGGACGTACCATGCTCGTGGTTCTTGTCCCTGCCAAAGGTGCACCAAAAAAGAAAGAGAAAACCGAACAGGCTGAGGTTAAGAACGAAGCGGAAGCCTGAGAGTTACGAAGTGCCCAAAGGGTACGAAGTCCCAAAAGATGTTGATCGTCCGCGGGCTGAAAATGTCCGCGGTTAATTTTGTCTGAAAGGAGAACCCCAGCAATGCCTCGCAAAGCAAAACCTGGAAAGAAATACAAGCTGAAGACCCACAAAGCGACATCCAAAAGATTTCGTTTGACCGGCTCCGGCCTACTCGTGCGAACGAAAGGTGGCAAAAGCCATTTGCGCCGCCGCACTTCTGACCGCACAAAGGCGTTATTGAGCGAGATGGTCCCAGTATTGGGCCGCAAGTTCATCAAGCGCATCAAGCGCCTTGCTCCAAACATGAAAGCCTAGTCTTTCAATCGTTATCCATTTTTTAGTTGCGGCTTTCGGGTGTGCGCAACTGGTGTAACTCACCGACGCCCGCGAGTTTGCAGGAGGTAAAGTAACATGCGCGTAAAAAGAGGGCCTCACAGCCATCTACGTCACAAAAAAGTTTTGAAGATGACCAAGGGCCAACGCGGCTCGAAGCATCTTCTGTTCAGACGAGCGAACGAAGCGATGCTCAAGAGCTTGTGGTACGCCACCCGTGATCGCCGCGTACGCAAGCGCGATCTGCGCAAGTTGTGGATCGCCCGTATCAACGCTGCGGCCCGCTTGAACGGCACGACATACAGCAAGTTGGTGTCTGCGCTCAAGAAGGCGAATATCGAGCTCAATCGCAAGATGCTGGCTGATATCGCAGTCCGCAATCCGCAGGCATTCGCTGCGGTTGTGGCAAAAACAAAGTAAATCGAATTTGGTCGGGATTTTTATCCCGACCAAATTTTTTAAGGGGGTAAAATATAAAAATGAATTCTGTTTTGGTGGAACGAGTTTTATCGACAGGCCAAACCCTCCAGGTTGCGCAAGGTGATATTACAGTTGACGAAGTGGATGCCATTGTCAACGCGGCAAATGAACATCTTCAGCATGGCGGCGGTGTAGCGTGGGCGATATCCAAGCGCGGCGGACCGTCTGTGCAGAAGGAAAGCGATGAGTGGGTCCGCAAGTATGGTCCCGTCCCTCACTCGCAGCCTGCGTGGACTTTGGGCGGGTTGCTGCCTGCGAAATACATCATCCACGCTGTTGGCCCCATCTGGGGTAATGGCGATGATGATAAAAAATTATCGTACGCTGTGACAGGTTCCCTGCGAGTGGCAGATGAGTTGAAATGCAAGTCGATTTCCATGCCAGCGATTTCAACAGGCATCTTCGGTTTCCCCAAAGACCGCGCGGCGGGAATCATTTTTTCTGCAATCGAAACCTATTTTACTGAAGTCAAAAGCTCAACCATTCAGACGGTTCGTCTGGTTTTATTTGACAAAGCAACTGTCCAGGTCTTTCTGGATATTTGGGGTTCGACAAATTCATAATTCATCACTTCGGCAAGCTCAGTGCAGGCCTTTCCCATGATCACTTCCAACCATAACCCAAAGATAAAACTTATCCGCGCATTACTTAGCCGCGCAAGAGACCGCCGCGAAGCGGGCGCATTTGTCGTGGAAGGCGTGCGGCTGGTGGAAGAAGCGGTCAATGCAAATTGGCCAATGCGTTTTGTTTTATTCGACGAGTCGCTCAGCGAGAGGGGCAGATCGAAAATTGAAAGTCTAATGTCCCTTGGCGTGGATGTGGAGGAAGTTTCCACGAGCGTGATGAAAGCCATCAGCGAGACGGAAACTCCGCAAGGCATTTTGGCAGTTCTCAATGAATTCCAACTCCCGACCCCAGAATCTCCCAATTTCATCCTTATCCCTGACCAGATCCGTGACCCAGGCAACCTTGGCACCTTGCTCCGCTCCGCCGCTGCGACAGGCGTAGGAGCTGTCTTGGTCCCGCCTGAGACAACAGACGCCTTCGCTCCAAAGGTGCTCCGCTCTGGGATGGGAGCGCATTTCAAATTGCCCATCCATTCCACAAATTGGGAAGAAATCGAGCGAATCGTGAAGTCCACGAATTTGCAGGTTCTGATTGCAGACATGGATGGTCAATCGTGCTGGGAAATTGATTTGCGTCAGCCCGTTGCTTTAATCATTGGCAGTGAGGCGGAAGGCGCGAGTGAGTCCGCGCAAAAGCTGGCGAATAGAAAAATTAGCATTCCCATGTCTGGGATGGTGGAGTCTTTGAATGCAGGCGTGGCCGGGGCTGTGTTGATGTTTGAGGTAGTGAGACAGCGTTCACACAACTGAGGAAAACAATGAAAATCCGATCCATCACATATTTTTGCGACCCGAAATTTCCGCTTGAAGAAAAAATCCTGCAAGATGCAGGACGTTTTTTATCCAAGGCAAAGGCGGCTTATGAGGCGGCTGGCTACGAAGTGCAGACGGTGCGAATAGCGACGATCCCTTTTCCGAAATTGCTTGGCGGCAGCCATATTGACGAATTACCCAACTACGCAAATCAGTTTGCAAAGTCCATGAAAGATGCGGGAATTTTTTATGCAGCCCTGGGACCAGCATTGCCGGAATTTCCGCGCAGTTATCAGGTCATTCCAGAAGCCATTGCCGCAAGCGAGGATATTTTCTTCAGCGGCATGATGGCAAATGAAAACACTATTCACATGGCAGGAGTTAAAGCCTGCGCAGAGATCATCGTTAAATGCGCCCCGCTCGACCCGAATGGATTTGCAAACCTGAAATTTGCCGCGCTGGCAAATGTCCGCGCCGGGGCGCCATTCTTCCCAGCCGCTTATCACAATGATAACGAGCCAGCGTTTGCAATTGCAGTGGAGTCTGCTGATGTGGCGGTGAATGCTTTTGCGGGGCAATCAACTTTGGACGAGGGACGAAGCGCTCTTATCGCCGAGATCACAAAACACGGTCAAGCCATTGCTAAAATAGCGAATACCGAATTATCGAATACCCGTTTCAACGGCATTGATTTTTCGCTAGCGCCCTTTCCCGATGATGCGCATTCACTCGGCGGCGCAGTTGAAAATATGGGCGTGCAAAAAATTGGGTTGCATGGCTCGCTTGCATCCGCCGCGATTTTGACCGAAGCCATTGAGCGAGCAGATTTTCCGCACATCGGTTTCAATGGTTTCATGCAACCGGTGCTCGAAGATACCATCCTTGCAAAACGAGCCGCTGAAGGCACTCTCACTATCAAAGATGCTTTGCTTTATTCTGCCGTTTGCGGCACGGGGTTGGATACGATCCCTCTGCCCGGAGATACCACTGCGGATCAAATTTCCCCGCTTCTGCTTGACCTGTGCGCCCTGGCATTGCGATTGGATAAACCGCTCACCGCGCGGCTGATGCCTGTTCCCGGCAAACGGGCAGGAGACCCCACTGAATTTGATTTTGCCTTCTTTGCCAACAGCAAAGTGATGAGATTGGATTCGGAACCATTAGGTCTGCCTTTGGGCCGCAACGAAAATTTTTCACTACAAACAAAACTTCCCAGGTCATAGGCCTGGGAAGTTTTGTTTCGTTCCATATCAGGCTTATTCAGGGCTTCAGGTAATATGCCTGATACGTGCCGGTTGAAATGTACCCCAATTTTTCAGCCAGCCTGCAAGACTCAGGATTTGCAGCGTCCCAGTGAGCATCCATGTTGTTTTCCAGACACCACCTAACCAAATTTGCAGAAAGAGCAGTTGCAAGGCCTTGCCGCCGATGATCTTCCGAGACAAACAAACTTATTTCAATCCCCTGATTGCAAACCAGCGAAGAATATGCAGATCCAATAACCTCGCCGTTTTTCTCGGCATAATACCCAATACCGCGTTCCATGAAATCAGAAGGGGAGTCAAAATCCGAGATGTCAATAAAGTGGTCTTGCCCTTGTACCCTTTCCAGCAAGGCAATGTCCATTTGTTTAATATCATGGACGGATTTCCGACAAAACTGCTGAACGTTTTCAAGAGACAGTCTCTCTGACGAAAAGCTGTATCGCTCAAAGGCAACGAGGCGCTCACCGTACAACTTCCTGCACTCTTCGACCCAACCAGGAGAAGCCGACATAAACAGGTTATAAGGTTTGATGTCTTTTAGCATGACCTGCCCGCCTACGCCAAAGGCATCTCCAGCAAGATAAAAGAACGGTCCGATCAGTATTTTGAAAGCAGAAGGGTTTTCCGCATTGTCCACAAAGGCTTCTCCCATGTAAGCTTCAAGAACACACTCAATGGACATATCGACGCGTGGCACATTCCTGAATGCTTTTGCCAGGTTAATGCGATTTACTTTTGTAAGTGGGTACTCTGCGATCATGATTCTCTCCAATAGTCTCCACCGCCGCCTTCGCGTTTCATCAAACCGAATCCAACCAGTTCACGCCGCAAAGATGCAGTATCTTCGTGATAGCGGCTCAATATCTCGTTAACTTTTTTCTCGCTATATCGTTTATTAACTTCAAAAGCTTTCACCACGTAACGCAAAATAGCTTCCAGTTTTTTGCGTTGGGCAGGGATGGTTTTCAGGCTGCCGTCCTTGCGAGTGTAATCTTTGATCATCTTATTGTCATAGGCGCCAGCATCCACATCCACAACAGAAGCGGCTAGATTCTCCTGCGAAAAAATATTACGGGATTTCGCCTCAAGCACTTTTTCATCCAGTTGATAGACGTTATAGTAGCTGTCCGCCCTGGCGCTGACCAAGCCGATTTGTGAAAGCTTTGAAAGATGATGTGAGACTGTGGAAGCCTTGAGATCGAGCAGCACAGCAAGTTCCTCCACGCTGTAGGGCTGCTGAGCAAGCAAGCCAATGATCTTAAGACGGTTCGCGTCTGAGAGAGCCTTGAAGAAAGCAATAAGCTCTTCGCTCATTTAGTACCTTCTTTTACTCTCCAATAACGCGAGCCGTCACTTTCGCGGGCGAACATACCTGCATCCACAAGGTCACGGCGCAGACCGGCTGTATCTTCGTTGAAGCGTCGCAAAATAGTATTGACTTCCTTCTCGGTATAGTTTTTATTGAATTCGAAGAATTCAATAAGGTAATTTAAGATCACCTGCAACTTTGGCGGAGAGGGGATTTGCTTTATGCTGCCATCTGCATTGAGATGGGCCTTCAATATTTTTCTGGATTTTTCATCCAATGTTTCAGGCGGGACATAAGACGGGCGCATCTCAGCCAATTTCTTCTTGGCAAGCACAGCAAGTTTGTCATTATTGAGGGTGTACACTCCATCAGCCTGGGCGACGACTCCAATAAACTCCAAAAATCCCAAATGGGTCAGGGAATCCTTCACTGAAAGTTTCAGGCGGGCAGCGATCTCCGTACGGGTGGCAGATGCCTGCGAGAGCAGGCCAATGATCCGCAGGCGGTCCGGGTTGGACATGGCTTTTACAAAATCGAGCATTTCGTTCATTTTTCACTTCCGTAAATCTAATTTGATATGTATCGAATTAGATTTTAGAGGCATATCCGCCTTTTGTCAAGAGGGTGACTGGAAGACGGGGCAGGTGGCGGCGGAGAAGGAAGCGAAGCGTCCAAATGAGTGCGGTGTTGTATGAGTTATAATTTCAAAAGAAACAATTCAACTTAATTTTGGAGGTGTCAGTGGATCTCACAAAACATGCTTTCTTTGAAGGAAAGATCGTTCCTTTAAGAGATGCAAAGATCAACATAGCCACACATGGCTTTTTATATGGTACCGCCGTATTCGGTGGCATGCGGGCATATTGGAACGAAGAGAAGAAACGTCTCTTCGTTTTTCGTCCCTACGACCATTTTCGCCGTTTATTGAATTCGGGAAAAATGATGGCGATGAGCATTCCATACGATGAGGAAAGTTTGACCCAACTCACCCTGGATATGCTGCGAACAGATAACTGGCAGCAGGATGTATACCTGCGCCCCACCATTTACAAGTCAGACATGGGCATTGGCGTACGCCTGCACGATCTAAAGGATGAGTTTTGCATGTTCGTGATGGCCTTCGAAAAATATGTCAAGAACGACACGAACGCGCATGTGACTTTTTCTTCATGGCGGCGCATTGACGATAACGTCATTCCAGCGCGCGGCAAGGTAGCGGGCGCCTACGCAAACTCGGCGCTGATCAAAACAGATGCAAACCGCGCAGGGTTTGACGAGGCAATTGTGCTCGACCAGAATGGACATGTCTCGGAAGGTTCCGCGATGAATATTTTCATGGTTCGCGACGGAGCGCTCGTGACTCCGCCGGTAACAGATAATATTCTCGAGGGCATCACCCGCCGCTCAATCATTGAGCTCGCGCGCAACGAACTTGGCATCCCAGTCGTGGAACGCTCCATTGACCGTACGGAAGTGTTCATTGCCGAGGAAATGTTCATGACGGGCACTGCCGCCCAAGTGGTGGCAGTGACTCAGATCGATCATCGTCCTGTGGGCATTGGCTCCATGGGACCCATCACAACAAAACTGCGCAATTTATTCGATGACATAGTGCGCGCAAAACATCCAAAATATCAAAATTGGAGTGTCGAAGTAAATTAGCCGACTGCAAACAAATCCGCCGCAAAATTTTTTTGCGGCGGATTTTTCATTTCCTCTTCTTCTTTACTTCTTTCTTCTTGTTTCCTTTTTTTAATTTCTCAAGTTCGAGTCTACTCTTCTCGAGCTCGGTCTCAAGCCTCTTTCGTTCCATATCCGCAAGGGAGGCTTCGCGCCTCTCCTTTCGCCACGTAATGACAGTGGTAGTGACAAAGCCAACCAGCGAAGTTGCGGATGCGATGATTGACCCGAACAGCGTGATGGAGTCGCTTTTGATCGAAGGCAGACCGGGCATGGGGTGTTCTTCCGTCCCAGTAGATGGAGTGTCTCCAGGAGATTGCGTCCCAACTGCAAGGGATGAATTGATCTCAGAAAAAACGTTACCAATCCTTGGTCCTAGGATGGCAAAAAACAAAACCGTGCTGGATGCCACAAAAATGACAAGGAAAATGTTTCGCAGAGTTTCGGGTTTCATGGCGTCGCCTACTTTGCGATGTTACGGGTTCTTCTTGAACCTCACCAACACCAAATTCTTGGAACAATCATTGAAAGTGTCTATATAAACATTATCAGAGAGCGGCAATCCAGCCTGATCGAGTATCTGAATGTATAACAAGCCATTGGAGGAAATCGGAACGGTTCCCAGGGTAAATTCATAACCGGATTTCCCATAAGCCGGCGCAATGCTGCTGACCGTCAACTCGTTCCTGGATTTGTTATTGTAGAAGCCAACAAGCCGAACAGTGATACGGAGCATGTCTGCATTATTCGAATCCACGATTGTCCCGCCCACGCCCTGCCAATTACAGCCCAGTTCCGGGTGGATGATGGTGCTGTCAATGTATGTAACAGTTGCTGAAAAAGGCGCCTTTGGCGTTTTTGTCGGCGATGGGGTAATGGAAGGCGTGATCAACGATAAAAGTGTTGGGGAAGGCTCCAATGTAAAGGTGGGCAAAAGCGTTGGAGTTTCCGTCACATTGATCGGAGTATACGTCCATGTGGGTAGAAGTTGGATCTGCGTGATGGTAGGGGTTGGCGGCATATTGGCACTTAAGCGTGCCGGACTAAACGGATTAATGGGCGAATTCGGCATCATATACACAGCCGCAAAATACGCCACAATGCAAAGGGTGAGAAGGAGAGTAAATATACTAAGCACGTCCCAAATTGCCAGGCGTGAACCCCTTTTGGGCGCGGGGGAATCGTCATAGTCGTATTTGCTCATTAGTCTCTCCAAAAAATAATCTTATCCAACCCAATTACGGGGCCAGAACAATATCACTACTTGCGCGTTTTTCAGCAATCCAATTCTTTAACGTCTGTTCCTGTACGCTCAATAAAGCATCCGGGGACAATGGATGGTTGGCACGTTCGAGTGCCTTGAAAATATGAAATCCTGCATCTGTCGCGATGATGGCGCTGTATTGGCCGGCTTGCAAAGCAAAGACCGCTTCGTCGGCGCCGACATCCAGCAGATAACCTTGCGGCACCCAGCCCAACTCGCCGAGGGTGACCGGGTCATACAATGCAGCCAGTTCATCAAAATCAGCGCCGGTGTTCAATTGCTCCAACGCAGACTGCGCATCTTCCTGATTATAGGTCAAAATCTGGCGCAGGTGAATTTGCTCCACAACGACAGGCACATCCGCAATGATTTTGTCACGCATCCAGGCTGCTTCCGTGGAGCGTTTCAATGCAACTCGAAAGGATGCATCGTCATAGCCATGAGCGGATTGCCATTGGGCAAGTTCATCGGCACTGCCAAGCGCATCAATTCTGGACTGGAGGTCTGTTTCTGTCAAATTGAAATTCGCTTCTCTGGCTGCTTGTGCCAGCAAAAACTGCGCGATCATATCCTCAAGAACAGCCTTGTTCGCATCCTCATCAGTGAAGGAGAGTCCCAGTGCAGTTTGTGCAGTTTTGTAACGCTCCAACTCCGCCTGAAATTCTGCCGTGGTAATGTACTCGCCATTGACAGATGCAACCGAAGGCGGCGGTGTGGCAGTAGGAGGCTCGGGCGTAAACGTCGGTAGTTCGGGAGTGGGCGTGCTCGGGTTTAAGAAAGAGACGCAGGCACTTAATC
>JAEURE010000330.1 GCA_016789485.1 Anaerolineales bacterium
TGTTGTTGGTTGGCACAGGCGCGGGACTGTCCATTGGCGGAATGGTGTTGACGTTTTAATATTGATGTCTGCGCTTTTTTCCACATATTCAATTCACACAAGCCCGATTTACTCGAGCGCAACAGGGCTGTTAATACAATTGAAACGCTTTTCAATTGTATTTCAACCTGTATTCCTGCTACACTGTACCAGTGGTTTCCTCCAGCGCAGGTTGGCGTTAACCCTCAATACATACTCATGAACATCCTTCTGACAGGCGGTCGCGCCCCAGCAACACTCGAACTTGCCCGCGCATTTCATCGCGCGGGACATACTGTTTTTATGGCAGAGAGTTTGCGCGGACATTTGAGTCAGCCGTCAAATGCGATAAAAGCCAATTTCGTAGTACCAGCTCCGCGTCAAAATAAAGAGGCGTTTCTCATCGCGCTGAATCACATCATCGTTGAAAATAAAATCAATCTGCTGATCCCCACTTGCGAAGAGATTTTTTACGTCAGCATGGGTCTTGACTCACTGCCGTGCAAGGTGTTTGCAGAGCCGATAAAAAAGTTGAACAAGTTTCATAATAAATGGAACTTTGTTGTCAATGCCATTGGGCTGGATCTGTATGCACCGGAAACGATTTTGATCAACAACCAGGATGATATCCTGCATGCGTACGCACATTGGCGCGCGTTGATCCTGAAACCCGTCTATTCACGCTTCGCCGCGCGGACCTTGATCCTGCCGCCGCTTCAAAAGGCATTATCCACACTGACCTTTGAACGTCCGTGGATCGCGCAGGAATTTCTTGAAGGTCAGTCGTATTGCACGTACTCCGTCTGCCAAAACGGAGTGGTGTACGCGCACACCACATATCCGTCCCGCTTCACAGCGGGACAGGGCGCAACCATTGTCTTTGAACATGTGGAGCATCCCGCCATTTTCAACTGGGTGAAGAAATTTGTCAGGGAAAATAATTTCACCGGTCAGATCGCCTTCGATTTTATTCAAACTGCGGACGGGCAATTGCATGGGCTGGAATGCAACCCGCGCGCGACCAGCGGCGTGCATTTGCTCGCATCCAACCCCGCATTCGTGGAAGCGTTCATTGACCCAGAACCCGGCTGCGCCACCCCTTTGAACAAATCCACGCACATGCTGTCGACAGCCATGTTGATGTATGCCCTGCCGAAAGCCATCAGGAACGGTCAGGTGATGGAATGGCTGAAAACCTTCTTCACCAGCAGAGATGTGATCTTCGATCTCAAAGACCCCATACCCTTCCTGCTGCAATGGCGCAGCATCCGCACATATCTCTCCCTTTCGCGGAAGTACGGCTTCAGCCCGCTGGAAGCTTCCACGTTCGACATTGAATGGAACGGGGAAAAACAAACGTATTAACCGGGAACCAAACTTCCCTCGCGGGTGTATAAAGTATAGAAAGCCTCTCGCGAGAATTATTTGGACGAAACCACCCTCATCCAACACGCTGCCCAAGGTGAAACGGATGCATGGGAGCCGCTCATGCTGGCTCACCAGGAATCTGTATTTCGTCTCGCCTATCTCTTTCTGGGTGACCCCGACGATGCCGAGGATATCACCCAGGAAACCTTTTTACGCGCCTATCACAACCTCAAGCGCTTTGATGCAACCCGGCCGCTGCGTCCGTGGCTGTTGAGCATTGCCGCGAATCTCTCCCGCAACCGCCACCGCTCTGCCGCGCGCCATCTCGCCGCCCTCGCGCGTTCCTTTCGAGCCGAGCCGCCTGAATCAACCGCTGTGGAAGAAAATATTTTTAGGAATCTGGATGCCGATCAACTCTGGCAAGCCGTGCGACTCTTAACTGCAGACGACCAGCAGATCATCTACCTGCGCTTCTTTCTGGACCTGACCACTGCGGAGACATCCCAGGCATTGGATGTGGCTGAAGGCACGGTCAAATCCCGCTTAAGCCGCGCAGTCAACCGCCTGCGCGCCATCGTCAAGAAAAACTTCCCAACCCTTGCCCAAGGAAATGAAAAATGACCGAGCCTATTGAAATCCGCTTGCAGGCTCTTGCAAAAGAATTCAAGTATCCAGCCACGCCGCCTGTTGCAAATATGGTCATGGCTCGTTTGCGTCATCCATCTCCCCGCCCGCGCATTCGGCAATTTGCCTGGGTAGTTGTCGCCGCCGTTATTTTGCTGGCAGGCTTGATGTTCGTTCCACCTGTCCGCGCCGCCGTGCTGGACTTCATCAAAATCGGCATCGTGCGCATCTTCCCCGCTCCCGCTGAATCAACTCCAACGATTCAAACTCCACGCGTTGTAACACCTGTCCCTCCGTTGATGCCGTTTTTGGAAAACCTGGCCGGAGAAACAACCCTCGAAAACGCGCAAAACATGGTTGATTTCCCAATTCCCCTGCCAAAGGATTTCGATGCACCAGACCATGTCTATGTTCAAAACGCGGACGGCTGGATGGTCATCCTCGTCTGGCTCGACGTGCAGTCCAATTACGCTGAAATGCGCCTATATCTCAACGAAACAGGCAGTTGGACAATTCAAAAATATCAACCCGTTGCCGTCGAAGAGACAGCCGTCCATGACCAGCGTGCCATATGGACAAGCGGGCCTTATCCTGTACTGTTCTCGAACGGCAGGAATGACTTCATCCACATAATCGAAGGTCATGTGCTGATCTGGGAAGAGAACCAGATCACGTACCGCCTTGAAATAGATTCGACCTTGGAAGACGCCGTCCGCATTGCAGAGTCTTTGCAGGTGCAGGAGCCGTAAATTTATGCCACGTTGAGCCATTTTGAGGGGGCAAATCCAGAATCTGGAACCAGTTTGAAACGGGCGGTGTAGTTTTAACAGGAGCAGTCAAAATTCCTGGAGGTAGATATGAAAAGAATATTCTTCGTATTCGGATCGGCTTTTCTGCTGGCACTGGCATTTACCATCCCTGCGTTTGCAGGCGGCTGGGCAGTCATCACTTTAGATGAATTCCCTTCAGAGGTACATGCCAGCCAGCCGCTTGAAATCGGATTCATGATTCGTCAGCATGGCATC
>JAEURE010000331.1 GCA_016789485.1 Anaerolineales bacterium
TTTGCTTCGGGTAGTTCGGGCAGTTGACTCCGAATCGATTCGATCCATGAATCCGATAACTGAAGGGGAGGAAGGTCAGGCTCGGGGAAGTAGCGATAGTCGTGCGCCTCTTCCTTCGACCGTTGGCTGGTCGTCACGCCCCGAACATCGTCCCAGCCGAGAGTTTCTTGAACGACCGTGCCGCCTTCTTCATAAAGTTTGATCTGGCGTTCGATCTCATATTGCGAAGCGCGGACGAGCGCGCGGAAGCTGTTGAGATTTTTGATTTCGGTTCTTGTTCTAAATTCATCGCTGCTGACGGGGCGCACAGAAATGTTCGCCTCAAAACGCAGCACACCTTTTTCCATGTCGCCAGAGTTCACGCCGAGATAACGCAAAATCGCGCGGACTTTCGTAGCATAATCAAGCGCGGCTTCAACGGTGCGAATATCAGGCTCAGAGACGATTTCAAGCAATGGGACGCCTGCGCGATTGAAATCGACCAGCGCATAATTTTTTTCGTGCGCGAGTTTTGCCGTATCTTCTTCGATGTGAACCCGCCTCACTCTCACTTTGAGTTGATTCTCGCTGCCATCATTGACATCGAGTGAGCCTTTTTCTGCGATCGGCAATTCGTATTGCGAGATCTGATATCCCTTTGGCAGGTCGGGGTAATAATAATTTTTGCGCGCAAATGTGTTGTGCTTGTTGATGGAGCAGTTCAACGCGAGACCAACCAACGCGGCAAGTTCGGTCGCCTTTTTGTTAACGACTGGCATGGCACCCGGCAACCCTGTGCAAACGGGGCAGATGTTGCTATTGGGCTCAGGCGCGGAGCCGTAGTCCGCAGAGCAGCTGCAGAACATTTTGGAGTTGGTGAGCAACTCGCCGTGAATTTCAAGTCCGATTACGGGTTCGTATTTCATAGTGGGTTAATCTCTTAGTTGAAAAGTTTAGTAGTTAGTAGTGATTAATCTAGGTTTACTTTTTGCCAATCGGGAGAAAGTATAGGCAGTTCCCATTCAGGGTTTGCCTGCCACATTTCCCATTTTTTGTATAAGTCACGTCTTTCCTGTGTAATTAGTTGTACTGCTCTTTCGCCTTCAGCCCAAATTTCGCTGGCTTTTTCAGTGGAATAAAACCCGATTTTTTGTGCTGCGGCAAATTCATCATCGTCTTTCCAACGCCATGTGCTCATATCCGGGCTTATAACCACATCGAGCATATTGTCCATCGTGTCAAAACCAATGGAAGTGCGGCATATCGGTTCCTGCAAATTGACATACCAGCAGTCTAAATCCTTTGTGCCAGTTTTCCACATGATATAAGTACTGAACGCTTCGCCTGGCACAATTAACATCAAGACATCAGTTCTTTTCCATTGAAAATCTATAATATCGATTTTGTCAGCAGAGAATAGTTCGCTGGTTGCGGGCTTGTGATCAACATTTTTTCCGCATACACCTGCGGGCATGTATAAAATGATCAATTCTGCAGAGTCCTGTACGACAATCGTTGGAAAGGCACCAAATACTTTGCTTTCAACAAAGCGCAGGGTTGCGCTTTCACCTGCAGATTTAAAATTTGTTATGCTCAAACTATATCTCCTATTAGGCGACTTCAACTTTCTTTTTCAATGATTGCGCTTCGGTTTGGACATACTCTGCGGTCATTTTGCCATATAGTTTTCCAATGAGATTACCGAGCCAGCCGTTGAAGGCAAATGTCAATGTGACTTCAGATTGATTTGCGTTGACAGACTTGACGACATGTTCTGCCACCATGTGCATACCCGGAGATTTTGACTCCCATGTGAAGTTGGATGAGGTGAGTTCAGTCACTGTCCATTCGGCAGGTTGGAGTTTGGGTTGAAAGAGCTTGTAGCGGTTGCCAAGTTTCAACTCGGGGGTGTTCAGCACTTCGACCTTAGTCACGGTCGGAGTCCACTCGTGCCAACGGGCAACATCGGATAAAACTTTCCAGGTGGCTTCCTGGCTGGAATTGATGGTGATGGAGGTTGAGAATTTGGTCATTTTAGATTCCTAGAACATTTGCGCTATAATCAACTGAATAAAAGGAGCAATTTTATGAATGCAGATGCCTTTCGTTATTTCTATAACTATCACTTTGCCGAGAACCGCAAGGTCTGGGAGCATGTCGCTTCGTTGACCTTTGAGCAGTTCAACCAGCCAATCGGATATTCACGCGGATCCATCCGTGAACAGGTCGTTCACTTGCTAGATGTGGAAGATGTTTGGTTCAGCGAGTTGCAGGGCATCCAGCCTAGCGATCCATTGCCTGAGACTGTCACTGCGGATGACCGCGATGCCATCCGCGCTCATTGGGATAAGGTGGAGGAAAAAATCCGCGCTTATCTTGCTGCTTTACAAGATGACCACTTGTTTTCCAAACCGATCACCGAGCCTGAGGAGGACAAGTTTTTGTTCCTCTGGCAGGTCTTGCTTCATGTTGTTAATCATGCCACCGATCATCGTGCTCAACTTTTGCGTGCCTTGCATGATCTGGGTGTGGATACAAAATCTCAAGATTACATTTTTTATGTGTACGAAAATCAATTATAGGGCACTGCAGGGGCGCAGCATTGTTGCGCCCCTGCAGGTTTTATAAAGACGGTAATTGCTTATGCCAATCGGTTGCTTGCTGGTAAGCATGAGCGACTTGGAACAAAGTTGACTCATCCAAGTGCTTGCCGATGAGTTGCATTCCAACGGGCATGTTGTTGGAGAAGCCAGCGGGGAGTGCAATCGCAGGGACGCCAGCGGGGTTGGTGGCGACGACGTAAATATCGGAGAGATACATTTCGAGCGGGTCGCTGGTCTTTTCGCCGAGTTTGAAGGCTGTGGTGGGGCAGGTCGGGGCGAGGAGAAGGTCACAGGAAGCCAGAGCAGTTTCAAAGTCCCGCCGAAGAAGCGTGCGCACTTTTTGCGCTTTCAAGTAATACGCGTCGTAATATCCGGCGGAGAGGGCATACGCGCCAAGCATGATTCGGCGCTTAACTTCATCTCCGAAACCTTCGTGACGAGTCTT
>JAEURE010000332.1 GCA_016789485.1 Anaerolineales bacterium
CCTTCGCGAGACGGATAAGCAGTTTGGCACGCTCCATGTCGCCGTCATGGTTGGCGGCGATATCCGCGATGAAATATGTGGGATGATTCAATCCGATTGTACGGTTTCCGAATTTGATTTCCATTGTTCCTCCGAATTTGTGGAAAAAGATGGGTTAAACCTGTGGATAAGTATGTGGATTCTGTGGATAACTTCGGTCAAAATCTCGGTTTTTAGCAAGAAACTGCCAAATTCCTGTGGAAAAATGCGGGCATTCGCCTGCCAACCTGTGGATAATTCCTCGTTTTGAAGAGATATCTGGGCTATATCTGTGTATAACTGCGGATTTTCTGTGGATAACTCTGCTGATACTGTGTGTAAAACTCGTTCAAACCTGTGGAAAACAAGGGTAAATCCTCGCCCAAAGCTGTGGATAACTTGTGGGTAGAAAGCCATAAATTGTGGGAACGGCGGGCTGTCAACCCCGAAGAAAGGATGGATTTGGGTGAAATCTCGCTTTCAGGCAGGATGAACTTGCGGGCGATCTCCACACCAAACTGATATTTGCTCATGGCTTGTGGTCCCACGAGATGATACAAGCCGCTCAAACCGCGCTGGAGCATGTTCACCAACGTACGGGCAGTGTCGTTCGCCAACATGGGGCAAAAGATAACATCCGTGAAGCCGCTCATGCTTTTATTATTGGTCAGATTGTGGTGGAAAAATTCCGCGAGGCTGCGCCTGCCGCCCAAACTCCAGCCGTAAAAATTGACGCGTGCCACAAGGGCATTTGCATCTTCTGTTAGAACAGCCCATTCCCCTTCCAGTTTGGTTTTGGCGTACACACTTTGGGGATTGGGCTTATCCTCTTCAGCATAAAACCCGTCTTTTTCACCGTCGAAAACCGCGTCAGTGGAAATGTGTACAAAGGGAATGTTGCGCGCTTTGCAGGCGCGCGCCAGACGACGCGGCAGGTCGGTGTTCAGTTTTTTGGCAAGGTCGTGGTCGTTCTCGCAGATGTCGATGTCGGCAAGCGCCGCACAATTGACCACCCAGTCGGGGCGGGTTTGATCGAGGATTGATTCCACCGCACCTTTTTCGAGCAGGTCATGTTTCAAGACCTTGAAAGGTGCCTGGGTCAACTTGCCGCGATCCACGCCAATGCTCTCGTGCTCGTTCATCATTTCCTGTGCGAAGTTAAGCCCAAGCAGCCCGCTGACGCCTGCAACTAGAATACGAGGCATGAATTATCCTTCCAGTTTTCCTTGCGCGAACAATTCCTCGAACGGCGCAATGAATTTTTTGATCCCTTCCACATCAAGCCATTCGGTGTTGTTATCGCTGGAATAGTATGTGCCTTCCTTGAGTTCCCTGCCTTTGTCTTTCCATGAATAGCCAAACCATGTGGCTTCGGCAGGCTGCACCACATACATCGAATCAAGTTCGATGGTATGGCGCGCCTCATCTTCCGAGATAAGCATCTCGTGCAGTTTCTCGCCGGGGCGAATGCCAATGATATCGATCTCCGCGTCCGGCGCGATGGCTTTCGCAAGGTCAACCACTTTTGTGCTGGGAATTTTGGGGATGAAAACTTCACCGCCTTCCATTTGTTCAATGCAGGCGATGACAAAACGAACGCCCTGTTCAAGGGATAGCCAGAAGCGGGTCATGCGGTCATCGGTGACGGTGATCTTTCCGCCCGCCCGCTGCTTGAGGAATAACGGGACGATGGAACCGCGCGAGCCGACCACATTCCCGTATCGGACGCACGAAAATCTGGTTGCCGAGCCCCCGGCATAAGCATTACTCTGAATCGTTAATTTCTCCGCGGCAAGTTTGGTTGCGCCATATAAATTCGCAGGGCTGACCGCTTTATCAGTGCTGACCATCAACACTTTTTTCACACGGGCATCCAGCGCAGCTTCAACGACATTCGCCGTGCCCATGATGTTGGTCTTGATCGCTTCCATCGGGTTGTATTCACAGGCAGGGACTTGCTTCAAAGCGGCTGCATGGACGACAATATCCACACCGTGCATCGCGCGGACGAGGCGCTCACGGTCACGGATGTCTCCAATGAAATAGCGCAGGTTTTCCTGGTTATATCCGCCAACCTGCATTTCGTGTTGTTTCAATTCATCGCGGCTGAAGACAATGACCTTCTTCGGCTGTTTTTCTTCGAGCAGAATCTTGATGAACTTCTTGCCGAACGATCCTGTTCCGCCTGTGACTAATACAACTTGATCTTTCCAATTCATGGAATATATTCCTTTTTGATTGCTAATAAGAGGTCGGGTTATTTATATTTTGTTTTCAAACATCATGGAGCAGCCTTGCAGTAATCCACTGCAATAACCTGTTCAACTTCAGGGGTTAATGGTTCTTGAATAGCGGCAAGCATATCACACGCCTGTTGACGCAGGAATTTATCTCCAACAACCCGTCTGGCTGTCTGTGATAATTGATCCGAGTCGCCGGTGATCGCGTATGCCTTCAAAAATGGAAACCATTCCGCGCGGTCTTCAGGGCTGAGTTTAAGTTGAGCGGCTTCTTCACTGAGTTCAATTACATGCTCCCAATCACCCTGCATTGCAGCGAAATCCGCCTTTTGGAAGTAATAACACCAGGTATGTTCAGGCTCGCTGCCATAGATATACTCAGGCGGTATTGCTGGTTCAGCATCCATAATCACGTTATCGATCCGCGATGACGGGGCAGCAAGAGCTACATTCACAGGGTCAGATGCAGATATCAAAGGCTGATCCCCATCAATGACATGAACACACGAAGTTAATGTAGGTTGGCTGATGACAAGCAAATTCCCATAGTCAAAATTCACCAAATGGCTGCGATACTGTTTCGGCACATACCTGGAGCCATCCAGAATGTCCTGTATATTTTGGTCATTCGGCGTGAGTCCCGCAAGCGGATACAGCACAGGGACCTGGTCGATTGGTTCAGGGAAGTAGATCACGTTCGCCGCTTCCATTAGCCCGAAGCCAT
>JAEURE010000333.1 GCA_016789485.1 Anaerolineales bacterium
GACACACGGGGAATTTCGAAAGCTTTGTTTGGGTCAGTGGGAACAAGCACCTGCACTGCATTGCCTGCCAGCAAGGTATCATATTTCCCTTCGATGCCAAAATAGCCGCGTCCTTCACGGGTGACAAAGCCGATAATATTCGATGCAAGTGAATCTTCCGGATAACTGCGATGCGGATGGGGTTTGAACTGTAAGCCTGTCAAGCCGCCCATGGTGCCTTCTGCGGCTCGATCCTGCAGCGCTTTTTTCAATTCTTGAAGAGCAAGAGCCTGCTGTGCTTCAATAAAATCCGCAATGACAATATAGGAAAGTCCATCCGGCGGATTCTGTATCGCATCCATGAGCTGATCGTAATTCATGTCAAGTTCTGCGCTGACGGCGAAAGCAATGGCATGAGGGTCTTTCACGGTGTTCAAATCCACACCGATCTCGTATACGGTTTTATTGCCCGCCAGCAATCGTCCGTTGCGGTCATAGATCTCGCCGCGGTCCGGATAAAAGGTTTTCAATTCATACGCGTAATTTTGTGCCTGTTGACTAAAAACGGCAGCCTCAGCACTATTTTGAATACGTGCCATTTGGATGATGATGGCAAGCGCAATAAGCCCGAGCACGCTGGTCAATACCTGGGTGCGGCGCGCATATTGTTGTCTCATTGCATGCCTCGCGTGGAGGAAATCTTTTCATCCATCCAATCCAATAATGACTGGTTATATTCCGGGGCAATGGTCAATGCACTCAATTGCAAATTCTGGGTTTGACTTAAAACGAAAGTTTCGGGTTCTGCATAGCCCGGCACTACCAAATATTCAACTTCTTCGGGCTGCATGGGGCGGAAGCCAAGTTCAATTGCACGACGTTGCATGGCACTGGCGGAGGTGAGAGAAGCAAGTTGCATTTGCAAGTCACCGCTCACCTGTTGGCTGACAGTGATCGAATACGTCAGGTCTTGAATTTCGCGCCCGGCGATCGCCGCACGGGATGTCACGATCAGATAGAGAGTTGCAACCATGGCAAGCGCAACCACCGCAAGCAAAGCCGAACCAATCCATTGGCGTTGAATCCGCCAGGGGGCAACCTTATAAGCATGGATATAGTGGTTTACATTTGGTATGTTCATAGTTTTTCTACAACTCTAAGTTTTGCACTGCGCGCTCTTGGGTTTTCTTTTACTTCCTCATTCGTCGGCAATATCGGTTTCTTGCTGACCAACTTCACAACAGCCTTGCGTTCTTCTTCATAAATTCTTTCGTAAGGCGGATTGACAAGTTCTTTGCTCTGCTCTCGAAAATATTCCTTGACGATGCGGTCTTCCAGCGAGTGGAAGGAAATCACCGCGCATCTTCCACCTGACCGTAAAGCTGCCACTGCCTGCGGAAGCGTGATCTCCACTGCGGCCAATTCCTCGTTGACGACGATACGCAGGGCTTGGAAGGTCTGTGTGGCAGGGTGGACACGATCCCCTCTTCGGGGAGATGCTTTTTCGATAACGGCAACCAGCTCACGGGTAGTGCGAAGCGGTCGGTTCATCACGATGGCTTTGGCAATCTTCCTTGAGTCGCGATCTTCTCCGTAGCGGAAGATGATGTCGGCTAGTTCCTGTTCATCAAAGGTGTTGATGATATCTTCCGCACTCATCGCGGCCTGCGGACCAAAGCGCATATCGAGCGGGCCATCCTGCATAAATGAGAAGCCGCGTTCGGCATTGTCAAACTGCATGGACGATGCACCGAGATCGAGCACCATGCCGTCTATCGCGTCCCATCTTAAAGAAGCGAGTTGTTCGGCAAGGGTGATATGGGAGGCTTGCACGAGATGAATGCGCTTTTCGTAAGGAGCCAAGGTCTCACGAGCGAGCGCCAAAGCCTGCGGGTCTACATCGAGACCGAGCAAAAGCCCATCTGGCGTGCAAGCCTCCAGAATCCCGCGAGCGTGACCGCCCGCGCCCAAAGTGCCGTCCACATACCGCCCGCCGTTGCGGGGTTGCAGAGCGTGTATAATCTCTTGGTAAAGTACAGGTTTGTGAGCATCCATAACGTTGGTTATGATGCGGATTTGGCTTTTGAAAGATCAAGCGTAGAGAAGCGCGCGTTGTTGGCTTCGGTATCTTGAAGCTGGGTCATTTGTTCGCCCCAAGTTGCGGGCATCCATACTTCAAAGTACTCGCCCTGCCCCGCTACAACCAGTTCGCCGTTCTCGATACCGAGAAAAGCGCGCAGGTTCTGCGGAACAAGAATGCGCCCGACCTTATCCACTTCAATTGGATACGCGTTGGACAGGATCAAGCGGCGCAGCAAACGGGCGGTCGGGTCGGCCAGGTTCATGGCTTCGATACGTTCATAAACCTGTTTAAAATATGTCTCGGTCATTACCATCAGGCACTTGTCAAAGCCTTGTGTGATGAACGCGCCGCCTTCCAACATCTCACGAAAGCGCGCTGGGATCATCAAGCGCCCTTTGTCATCGAGATTGTGTTGGAACTGGCCTAAGAACATATGTGCTACTTATCCTTTTAATGCGACGAACGCCGGGCATCCCGGCGTCCTTACCACTTTCTACCACTTCTTCCCACATTATACGCCTTTTGAGGGAAAAAGCAAGTGGGCTGGTACTTATTTCTCATTTCAAAGGCATTACTGACTCATGAAACCCTCCCCCTCTTTCACCCTGCTCGAAGCCAGCAACTGGCGTGACTATGAATTACTTGATTCAGGCGATGGCCAAAAGCTTGAACTCTTTGGCAAATACATTTTTTCACGCCCCGAGTCCCAAGCCATGTGGAGCCGCGCGCTGCCTGCCTCAGAGTGGAACAATGTCCATGCTGTGTTTCAGCCTTCAGGTGAAGAAAGTGGCGGTCATTGGGACTTCAAAAAGAAAGTCGACGAAAAATGGATGATGAGTTATCCCCTTCCGCAACTGAGTGAGATCAAATTCAGTGCGATGACAACACCTGG
>JAEURE010000334.1 GCA_016789485.1 Anaerolineales bacterium
CTCCGCCGCTTTTGATTTCTACATTCCATCATCTTTTATGGATCAGATTTCTAATTGAACCACCAAGATGGATGGTGATGATCATCACGGAAACCTGAAACTGTCGCAAACTATTGCCGACCTATTTGGAAGTGATGTTATTCCATCCGCGCTTTTGGCAAGGGCGTTGCAATAACATTCCAAGTCGATGGACAACGGGATCCAAGAAGAAATCCATTCGGATTCTTCATTTGATTATTTACGGATTTAATCTATCTGGTACTTAGATAAATTAAAGTTGTCACAAAACACATTATCTGGATCGTAACGCGATTTCAGTTCCCGAAGACGTTCCAGCGTTTTGGGCGGAAATGCATCTTGCAGACGCTCCGGCCGCTGATCGGTATCAAGGGTGAGATACAACCCGGAGAAGCACTGATGCATGCTGTCCCAGGCTTCATATAAGCGCTCGTGGTCCGTTCCCGCCGCTGTGACCTCGAAGTTGGCGGAACGACTGCCAAAGGCTGTCGCCTCGACAGGCACATCTGATATAGCCCCGCCCATTGAGCGGATCTGGAAGAAATACGTCACATCAGACTGGATCAACCGGGCAGCTGCAACAGCGAACTCCGGTGTGATGTATTCCAGAGAACCAGATCGCGAGGCAGGTTCGCCCTGTCCATTGTGGTCGCCACCCTGTACGTTGGCGAGAATACCAGCATAGGGGACCTGCTCTCGAAACCAAGCGAAGAAATCCCAGTAGTGATGATTGGCTTCGGGTTGCCTGATGACCGGACTCACTCACCGAATGAAAAAATCCACCTGCCAAATTTTTATCACGGCATCGAGACAGTGATACATTATCTGGATTTGTTTTCCAGAATCTGACCGTCTGCAAAAAATCTCCCTTCATAATTCAACCTTCGGAGTTCCCATGCATATTCCCCAAACCGGTCTATCGAAACAGGAAATCCTCGCCACATTGCGAGCTTTCAAATCCCGCGATATGGATTGGAAAAGCGGGCGCGTCTTTTGCTATGTGTACAACCCCGGCGAAGACCCCACCGAAGTGACCCGCGAAGCCTATCTTGAATTCCTGACCGAAAACGGGCTAGACCCAAGCGTCTTCCCGTCAATGCTGAAACTGGAAACCGATGTGGTACGCATGGTGCTCAACCTGCTGCATGGCGACTCGAATGCGGTTGGACATCTCACCACCGGCGGAACCGAAAGCATCATGCTGGCAGTCAAAACTGCGCGCGATAAGGCCCGCGCAGAAAAGCCGCACATCAAAGAGCCCGAAATGGTGCTGCCCAAAACCGCGCACGCCGCGTTTCACAAAGCCGCGCATTACCTGAGCGTAAAGCCCGTGCTCGTGGATATTGACCCGGCTACGTTCAAAGTCCGTGCGGAAGATATGGAAAAAGCCATCACTGAGAATACTATTCTTCTGGTTGCCTCCGCACCAAGTTATTCACAAGGCGTGATCGACCCGATTGAAGAGATTGGAAAGATTGCGCAAAACCACAATTTACTCTTCCACGTGGATGGCTGTGTTGGCGGTGTTCATCTTTCGTTCATGCGCAAACTTGGTTATGACATTCCCGATTTTGATTTTAGCGTGCCGGGCGTTACGTCCATCTCCACAGACCTGCACAAATATGGCTATGCCGCCAAGGGTTGTTCGGTCATCATGTATCGCAGTAAAGAAATTCGCAAATACCAGATCTTTGCCTGCACCGATACCACCGCGTATACGCTCATCAATCCCACCGTGCTGAGCACCAAAAGCGGTGGACCATATGCGGGCGCATGGGCAGTGCTTAACTTCCTCGGCGAAGAAGGCTACATGCGCATTATCAAGACCGTGCAAGATGCCGTGAAAAAACTCATCGACGGTATCAACGCCATTCCTGAACTGCATGTGTTGGGTGGGCCTGTCATGTGCATGTTCTCCTTCGCGTCAGATTCAATCAATGTCTATCAACTGGCAGATGAGATGACAAAACGCGGCTGGTACATTCAGGGACAATTCTCCACGCCTCTGACTCCCCGAAACCTGCACATCTCCATCAACTTTGGCAACGCTCACAGCGTGGACGCCCTATTGAAAGACCTGCGTGAATGTGTTGAAGTCGTCAAGACAAAGACTCCCATTGAC
The DNA here is from genome assembly GCA_016789485.1 of Anaerolineales bacterium. GTDB lineage: Bacteria > Chloroflexota > Anaerolineae > Anaerolineales > Villigracilaceae > Villigracilis. The sequence continues at coordinate 2,141 of JAEURE010000334.1, forward strand.
ACAGACATGATCAAAGCTATGGTGGGCACAGCGCTTCAAAGTCCAGACCCTGAGGCAGCTTTTGGTCAACTCGCCGCATCCGCCGGGTTGACAGGCGCCGATCTCCCCAGCGAAATGACATTCATCAACGAAGTCCTTGACAATCTGCCAGACGCATTGTGCAATGTGTTTCTGGTCAACTACTTCAATGATTTGTATGTTTAGAGAAGTCCGGCTATACCGTATCTAAAACCATAATTGCCCATATCCAGCCGTTGTATTTCGAAAACAATCTACCGCCTTCATAACCGCAAGCGGATCTGTCCGGCGGGGTACATATCTGGTATACGGGATAAGTTCAGGCCACAAAATTTTGTACCCGCCAAATAGAGAAATAAAAAGCCAAAAACAAATGCCCCCCACACGTATAGGGGTGTTTTCGTTTAAAACATCCCTGTAAACAATCTATCCTCTTTTTGATATCTGTCGATTGAGCCTACTCAATTTGTCGGCAAGAGTCTCTCACCGTATCTTGAAGTTATCCTGCACATCGCTGACTTAGCGGAGAGTGCAGAAATCCAATCTGCGCATTTGGCGGAGGCGCTGCATATAGGCCGAAGGTCATGATGGAATAAAAAGAATTTTCCGAACGGACGGTTTATTAGTATTAGTAAATGTACATGACAAACAATATCCAAATGGGGATTTTAGTCAGTTGCCGGCTATAGCGAAAAACACTAGAATACTTAAGATAATATTCATAATCCAAATAATGGTTTAGATCGTCCTCCGTCTACAAATTCTGTGATACTTCTATTTTTCTTTTACGGTTTG
>JAEURE010000335.1 GCA_016789485.1 Anaerolineales bacterium
CCGCCCGAGCCGCTTCCCCGCGTTTGGTACAACCATGCCGTACTGCATGACGCCTACGTGGAAGGTGTGCCCAACCGCGAGATCATGGCGCGGCTGTATATCTCCGAGGGTACGTTCAACCGCACACGCCGCAACGCCATTCGCGGGCTGGCAAGGTTGTTGATGGAAAAAAGAGCGCAATAAAATAGTCTTAGTTTTCAGCCCCTGAAGGTTTTGAAACCTTCAGGGGCTGTTTTTTTTAACTGAGTAGCTGGGAGTTTTTAAAATTGGCGTCTTTTGGCAGTTTCTGCCCTGTCTTTGGCAGTTCAAAAATGCGAAAGTAGGACAAGAAAGGAAATTCGCCATGAAAAAAATCCTTACCGTTATTTTGTTCGCAGCCGCCGCAGCAGCCATTTTTATTTTTCGCGTCCCCCTTGCAGACCTGTTGAGCTGGTTCGGAGATCGTGAAGCAGTTGTCAGCTCCATACGAGGCATGGGTATGTGGGGACCGCTCGTCTTGATCATCTTGCTCATTTTGCAAGTCTTCCTTGCCTTTATCCCCGGGCAGGCTCTGATGGTGGCTTGTGGATATATCTACGGTTTTGGATTGGGCTTCCTAATCTCATGGTTTGGCCTGTTTGCAGGCGGACAGGCAGCCTTTGCTCTGGCACGCCGCTACGGACGTCCTTTTGCAGAGCGCTGGATTGCCCCTCATATCCTTTCAAAATGGGACAAAGCCGCAAATGGACAAGGGGTCGGCTTCTACATTCTTTCGCTGGTTCTTCCCATCTTCCCAAATGACGCCATGTGTTACGTGGCAGGGCTTGGAAAAATCCAGTCCCGCCGCTTCACCCTTGCCAACACTCTCGGGCGTGGATTGGCCTGCCTAATTACAAGTGCGGCTGGCGCATTCGGAAGTCAATTGAGCATTCAAAGTTGGATCATCATCGCCGTCATCGTTCTGCTGGTCTGTATCGGCTGGCTTGTCATCAAAAATCTCAAGCTGAATCTTTTGGTCGCCTAAAGGATCTTGCCATGTTTACACCCATTCAAATTTCTCGATTTGTTCTTAAATCTTATTTTACGGTCTTCAATCGCAGCTTCGACGTCAACGACAATGTTTCCCTGCCCAATGGAGCGAAGATCATCGCCATGAACCACACGCCAGGATTCGATCCTCTCTATCTGCCGTTCATCCTCAAAGACACGCCTCACTTCCTTTTGCAAGACGGCATGTTCAAAATCCCATTCATCGGTTGGATGTTGAAAGAGTCAGGACAGATCCCCGTTTACCGCGGAACGGACAGAGCAAAAGAAGCCAAGCAACAGGCGTGTGAAATTCTTCGCGCAGGTGGAACCATTGCCATCTTTCCCGAAGGAAAAGATGTTGAGTTCGGAAAACGCATCCCAGCCAAGACAGGTGTCGTGAGAATGGCTCTCGAAACAGGCACCCCCATCATTCCGCTGGGCTTGTTCGCGCCAAATCAAAACCTTACTCCGCTCCATTTTCAATGGGATGGCGTTCCTCGTTCTGGAGCATGGCAATTCTCAGGGAAAAGTTATATGCGGATTGGAACTCCCTGGCAACCAAGCACCGGCGCCAATGTCCATGTGCAAACCGAAGAATTAATGGATCGCATCTATTCGCTTGTTGCAGAAGCAGAAAGAGACTCACAATGCGTATTGCATACCTTACTCAGCCCTATCCGCCAATGGTAAGTGGAGCCTCGGCCGTTGCCGAACACCTGGCAAAGGAAATGGCAGCCCGCGGACACGAGGTTCTAGTAATTGCCGCGAGTGAAAGGGACCATGCCTATACTCAAACAGAAGGAAATCTAACGGTCATGCGTTTGAAGTCGATCAAAAATCCCTTGCGGGTCGGTCAGAAGATTTTGCTCTTCCCACGCAACAAGGTACTGAAAGCCTTGAATGATTTTGAACCCGATGTGATCCATGCTCATGAACCAATTCAAATGGGCTCCCTTGGTCTTGAGTTTGCTAGTCAGGCGCGTATCCCAATCACGATGACCACTCATCAATTGCCCTGGTTCGTTTCCAGCTACCTGCCGGACAAATTCGGCATTCGGAAAATAGTGGAAACCCTTCTCTGGGAATATGCAGGTCGGCTGACAAAAAAATTTTCGGCTGTTATCTCGCCCACCCAAACAATCTCGCGGATCATTAAACGTAAAATAGGCATAAAGCCAAAGACCATTTCGTATGGGATCAACCTGAAAATATTTCATCCACATACGCGCGCTGAAGAGGAATTTGAAACTCGCGCCAAATTTGACCTGCCGTTGAACAAACCGATCATCCTTCATACAGGCAGGTTGGACGCTGATAAATCAGTGAAACGAGTGATTCTCGCAACAGCGCCAGTTCTTCGCGAGTCTGATGCGCACCTGCTTGTGGTGGGAGATGGAAATCAAAAGCAATCTCTTGAGGAACTTTGCAGATTGCTCGGCATCGAGTCGCGAGTCCGCTTCACTGGCTTTATTTCAAACAAGAAAGAACTCGCAAAAATATACAGAACATCCGATCTCTTCATCACAGCCTCTGAAATTGAAACTCAGGGCATCGCCATCCTTGAAGCAGCTGCCAGCGGACTGCCCATTGCGGCAGTAAAGGCCACCTGCATTCCAGAAATCGTACAACATGGAAACAACGGCTATCTTACGAATCCCGGTGACATCAACGCCATGAGCAAATCGATCCGAAGAATATTAAGCGACCCAACCAAGACTAGTGAAATGAAAATGAAAAGCCGTATCATCGCGGAGAAATTCAAGTCAGAAATCACATTCACCAAACACGAAAAGCTGTACAAACAAATGATCAGTCAAAAAAGCAGACAGACCTTTGCCACCAGAAAACCAGCCAAAAATCCCCTATACGTTTAGGCAGGTATTTTGCGGTAAGATACAGGGAGATGGGGACAACAGGTAGTTATGAGCGGCCAGCCATGA
>JAEURE010000336.1 GCA_016789485.1 Anaerolineales bacterium
TGAGGCGCACGCCGCGCTTGCCAGACGGGGGATCCCGCTGGCTTCCAATCAGGTGGAGTATTCGCTTCTTAATCGCAAGCCCGAAGTGAATGGTGTTATGGACGCGTGCCGCGAGTTGGGCATCACGCTCATCGCGTATTCTCCGCTGGCGGGCGGCAGGCTGACGGGCAAGTATTCCGCTCAAAATCGCCCGAGCGGATTCTTTCGGCGCATTTTGCCTCAATACAATCGCAAGGCGTTGATGGCGATCCAGCCCGTCGTTGGGTTGTTGAAATCCATCGGTGAAAAATACGGCAAGACGCCGAGTCGGGTGGCGTTGCGGTGGTTGATCGAGAACCCGCTTGTGCTTCCCATTCCCGGGGCGAAAAACGGAAGGCAGGCAATGGACAACGCGCAGGCGTTAACCTTCTCGCTGACACAGGAGGAAGTGGAGATGTTGAGTCAAGCGACGATGGCGTGGAGGGTTTAGAGAAGACAGTATTCAATGGGCAGAGAATGTATATCTTGATTAGAAAGCAGGCCCTCAAACGGTTTGCATTTCTTGCGACGAAAAGTCCTGATTGCTGATCGAATTGTTTCTAATGGCTCACCAGCGGCAATTTTCTCAACCATTTTTTCTCCGTCAATTCTTTCAATACGAAATCAGCCGCATCGGCACGCGAAAGCTGTGTGCCTGACTCTTTGCTCACAAAGCCGATTTGATATTTGCGCGTGTGTTCGCCGTCGATCAAACGGGGAAAACGTGCAATGGTCCAATCCAAATCAGATGCCTGAATCACTTTTACATTCTCGGCAGAATCTACTACTACAGTTTTTGCCAAAAGATTTAGAAGGAAACCAATAAAGTGATCAGCAAGTTTGGGCTTGTCTTCGGGTTGACGTATGCCTGCGCCTGTTGTTGAAACCAGACGGCGTACCCCATGTTTTTTCATCCCTGATACGATATTTTTTGCAGACGTTTCCATCATACGTGGAATTGGCGGACGCGTCGGTCCCAACGCGCTGATCACTGCTTCTTGCCCCTCAATCGCTTTTTCAACTGAGGCAGAGTCCATTGAATCGCCTTTGAACACAATTAGATTTTCGTGTTTGATGCCGAATTTTTCTGGCGAACGGACAAAGGCAGTCACCGCATGCCCCGCTTCCAATGCTTGCTCTACAACTTTTAGCCCAACCCCACGAGATGCTCCGAATACAACGACTTTCATTTTTCTCCTTTTTAAGTTTATTGCGACAATAACACCTTGAGATGTTTTGCAACTGTCCGCAAGGGATTACCCGAATGATATGTGCGACTCAATATGATCCCGCCTTCTACTGTGGCGGTGATAAATGTTCCTAATTCTTCCGCCTTTGTCTTTGTAAATCCGCTTTCGAGTAATTTTTCTTTGAACGCTGTTTCCAGCAAGGTATACGCTTCTCGGCAAGCTAAGTTAATGCGTTCGGATTTTGTGGCAGTTTCCATCGCCACTGCTGTCAATGGACTGCCTGCCGCGAATCCTGACGTTTCCACATGGTCGGCGATGTTCAATATAAAGTCATGGATTGCCTTCGCCGCATTGCTGCCGCCACTTACCCCATTTTGTATTCTCTTGGCGGTCATTCTGCCTGATTGCCAAACAGCTTCAGCGGTGATTTGTTCCTTGCCCTCAGGAAAATAGTGATACAACGAGCCTTTCGGGGCGCCGCTCTCTTTCACTATCTCGTTCAAGCCTGTGCCGTGGTAGCCTTGCTTCTCCATCAAGTTGCATGTGGTTTGCAGAATGTGTTCACGGATATTACTCATTTCAGCCTCGATTTTCTGTCTGGATAAATTATGTCATTTGTCATCTTATCAAACCTGCATGACGATGATATTATAACGACTGGTCTATATAACGTCAAGCTAGGAGAATAAAATGTCGTGTCCAATTTTAGTAATCGGTGCACTCGGTAATGTGGGTACAGAAGTCGTTAAACATCTTTTATCCAAGGGCAAAGCGGTTCGAGCTGCGGATATTGATGTAGAAAAAATCAAAGAGAAATTCGGCAGTTCAGTGGAATCGGTTCGCTTCGACTTTACTGACCCCACTACCTACGGGGCGACCTTCAAAGGTGTAAAGAAGATGTTTTACATGCGTCCGCCTCACTTGACCAATATCCAGCGTGACATGAATCCGTCTATGGATGCGGCCAAAGAGGCAGGCGTAAAGCATGTTGTTTTTCTTTCGTTGATTGGAATTGAGAATGCGAAATACGTTCCCCATTACAAAGTAGAAACTTATCTACATAAAATCAAGATGCAAACCACTTTCCTGCGTTGTAGTTTCTTTATGCAGAATCTTAATACCGTTCACCGCCAGGAAATAAAGGAGCGCAATGAAATTTTTGTCCCTGTGGGGAAAGCAAAAACCAGCTTTGTTGATGTTCGCGATCTTGGTTTGGTTGCGGCTCAGGTATTGACCGAGGAGGGGCATGCGGGAAAAAATTATGATTTGACGGGTAGCGAAGCGCTCGATTATTGGGGGGTAGCAAAGGCGATGAGTGAGGTACTTGGGCGCAATATTATTTATCAAAACCCCAATCCTTTTTATTTTCTTCTTAAAACGATTCGCACTGGAACGCCTTTTATGTTCGCTCTCGTGCAGATGGGATTGTACACATCAACAAGATTTGGAATGGCGAAAAATGTAACCAGTGAAGTGGAAAATTTGATAGGGCGCAAGCCAATATTATTTAAGCAATATGTGATTGACTACAGAGACAGTTGGATTTGATTTCGAATAAAACACCTGGCGGTTTGCATTAACGGCGGACGTGGACTCTGTTTGAGGGCAAAATTCCAAAGCCAAGAAAACACTCTTTTGAATACGTTATCTTTTATTTGAGTGTTCATATATTCTCCATAAACCGCTGCTGCTTCTCGAAGTCG
>JAEURE010000337.1 GCA_016789485.1 Anaerolineales bacterium
AGTTCCAACCGGAACAGGTTGTATTGCTGGAACGTTTCGCCGCGCTTGCCTCGCTCGCCATTGATAATGCCCGCCTGTACGAACAGGCGCAAAGGGAAATTAACGAACGAAAAACAATCGAGCTGGCTTTACGTTCCAGTGAAGAATTATTCCGCAAAGTATTCAACAATAGCTATGTTGCCATCGCGATTGTCACACTGGAAGAAGGCCAATTCCTGGAGATCAATGCCGCATTTTGCGATTTGACCGGCTATCAACCTGAGGAAATCCTTGGGCACACAGCACTTGAACTGAATTTTTGGGAAAAGCCCCAGGCGCGGGCTGCGTTCGTCCAGAATCTTTTGGAAAAACGTTATTTGCAAAATGTCGCAGTTGACTTCCTTCTCAAGGACCGCCCCAGTAAAACTGCCATTGCTTATTACGAATTGATTAATATTAAAGACCGTCAATGTATTCTCTGCATGTTCTACGATGTCTCGGAACAGCGACAGTCTGAGAGGGCGCTCAAGGAAAGCGAAGAACGTTTCCGCAAGGTGTTTGAAGCCAGTCCCGTGGCGATTTGTATCACAACAATGGAGGACGGGCGTCTTCTGGACGCCAATGATGCTTATTGGAAGATGACAGGATACGACCCCAATACTTCCATTGGCAAGTCGTCGCAAGAAATGGAAATGTGGGAATCTCCTGAAGACCGGCACATTTTTGTAGAGAAAATAAAGCAAACACATTCCCTTATAAACCCGAATTACGAATTTGCGGAATACAAAACGAATGCCCCGCGTTCTGCAATTGCCTTTTATGAACTGATCGAGATCGACGCGCAGCCCTGCATTCTCTGCATGTTCTACGATGTGACCGAGCAAAAACAAGTGCAGGATGAACTGCAAAATGCCGAAGCCCGCAAACGCGCCATCCTGCAGTCCATTCCGGATATGATTTTTGAAGTATCCAAGGATGGAAAAATTCTGGATTTCATAGCATCGGCTGAGATCACGCCGCTCATGCCCCCTTCAGAGTTCATTAACAAGAATATCAAGGATATGTTTCCCTCTGAAATCGCCAAACAGACTGTGTTTGCGATTGAGCGTTCTCTTGCTACTCAACAATTACATGCCTTTGAATATGGAATGCCACCCGGAGAGGAAGTTCAGTTTTTTGAGGCTCGTGTGTCAGCGGTCACTTCGGAATCGGTCATCATCATGGTGCGGGATATCAGCCAGCGCAAGTGGGTGGAGACCGAACGGGAAAAGCTGATTAATGAACTTGAGGAAAAGAACAGCGAGTTGGAACGTTTCACCTACACCGTTTCTCATGACCTGAAATCCCCGCTCATTACCATCAAGGGTTTCCTCGGATTCCTGGAAAAAGATGCTACCAGCGGAAACATCGTCCGTTTGAAGGCGGATACGCAGCGCATTGCTGATGCCACCGATAAGATGCAGACTTTGTTGAACGAATTGCTGGAGCTGTCCCGTGTGGGGCGGTTGACAAACCCGCATCAGAATATTTTATTTGAAGAACTCATCCAGGAGGCGCTGACCATTGTCTATGGGCGGTTGAACGAAAAAAATATTCAGGTACATGTAGGCGAGTCGTTGCCAGTTGTACATGGAGACCGCAGGCGTTTGATCGAAGTGCTTCAAAATCTGATCGACAATGCCGCCAAGTTCGCTGGGGATGTTCCAGATCCGCTGATAGAAATTGACTGCGGTGGCTATGAAGACGGCAAACCCATTTTCTTTGTCCGCGATAACGGCATTGGCGTTGACCCGATCCACCACGAGAGGATCTTTGGCTTGTTCAATAAGCTAGATGCAAACTCAGACGGCACGGGAATTGGACTGACTCTCGTTAAGAGAATTATCGAGGTTCACGGCGGCAGGATTTGGGTCCAGAGCGAAGCGGGAAAAGGAGCGACCTTTTTCTTCACGCTTCCCGCTAAATCCGATTCCTGATTCGTGATATAACTGGCGCTATCTCATCCCAGGAGGATTATATGAAACGTGCAGTCAGTATCAGCATCGGCTCATCCAAGCGCAACAAAGCTGTGGAAGTGACGCTGCTTGGTGAAAAGGTCAGCATCGAACGCATCGGTACGGATGGCGATATGGAAGCCGCCGCACTAAAATACAAAGAACTTGACGGAACTGTGGATGCATTCGGCGTCGGTGGGGCGGACTTGGGCGCCATCATCGACGGCAAATGGTATGCCTTGCATTCCGTGACGCCCATGGTACGGTTTGTAAAAAAGACTCCGCTGGTGGATGGCGGCGGATTAAAGAATACTTTGGAAAACAAAGCCCCTGCATTCCTGGATCAGAAAATCGGTGATTACATCAACTCCCGCGGACGCAAGGTGCTCGTCACTTTGGGCGCCGACCGTTGGGGACTTGCCCGGGCTTTTTCAGATTCCGGTTATGAGACAGTATACGGCGACTTGATGTTCGGGCTGGATATCCCTATTGCCATTCGCAAACTTAATACCCTCAAGACAGTAGCTGGATTGTTAATGCCGATTGCTGGACGCCTGCCTTTTGAATGGATCTACCCAACTGGTGAGAAGCAGGAGAAGCGCACGCCGAAATGGGGAAAATATTATGCCTGGGCAACTGTCATTGCAGGTGATTGTCATTACATCAAACGCTTCATGCCTGATGATCTTGCCGGCAAGGTCGTTGTCACGAACACGACCACGCCCGAAGATGTAGAGGCGTTCCGCAAGGCTGGAGTCAAATATCTTGTGACAACAACCCCCGTGCTTGAAGGACGTTCATTCGGAACAAACATGATGGAAGCAGCACTTGTTGCCGTATCGGGAAAGAACCGCCCATTGACCTGGCCCGAATTGGATGAAATGCTCGATAAACTTGGCTTTGAACCTC
>JAEURE010000338.1:0-251 GCA_016789485.1 Anaerolineales bacterium
TATACTCGCCTGGAACAATTGACCAAAGTCACCTAAGCGGAACTGGCTCAACTGAATGGTATGGGACCTAAAGCACTTGGAATTCTGGGCGAAGCTCTCAGGGAGAAAAAATTATCTTTTGCTAAAGCAGGCGTCGGGAAGGTTGAGACGAGGAAGAAAGGCTCGCCAGTGAGTCGGACGGATAAAGTCGATGAGTTTATGGATGCCCTCGATCATCCATTTAAAGCGGAAGTCCAGGTTATTCGGGATAT
>JAEURE010000338.1:261-2870 GCA_016789485.1 Anaerolineales bacterium
CGTCAATAAAGATATCGCGGAGGAAATCAAATGGAAGGCGCCGTCTTTTAATTATAAAGGTGAGTATCTGGCGACCTTTAATTTATGGGAAACCAAATGTATTCACCTGATTTTCCATAATCCGCTGATTTCACAAGTTAAGAGCACGTTGTTGGAAGGGGAATATAAGGATAGACGCATGGTGTATTTTGCCGATATGAAAGATGCGAAGGCGAAAAAAGCTGCACTGGAAAAAGCCTTGAAAGATTTAATCAAATTGATCAGCAAGTAAGCTTATGGATAAATCGATTCGCACCCACTTGGATAATATCCGCTCGGAAGATGGACAATTACAAAACAAAGCCCACTTCTCCCTCATGGAGAAAACCGAAAAGCCCGTGGACTGGGCATACGAGGCATGGGATGAACTGGTCGAAGGTTTGACGCACAAAGACAACCACGTCCGTGCCATTTCATCACAACTGCTTGCCAACCTCGCCAAGAGCGACCCCAAAGGCAGGATGTTCAAAGACTTCGACAAACTGCTCAACGTTACGAAGGATGAAAAGTTTGTCACAGCACGCCATTGCCTCCAGTCCATTTGGAAGGTGGGATTGGGAGGTAAGAACGCCCAGATCATGGTGGTGAAAGGCTTGGAGAAACGGTATCAGGAATGTGTCAAGGAAAAGAACGGATCTCTCATCCGTTATGACATTCTTGTAGGGTTGCGCAATCTCTACAAAGCCACGACCTCCAGCGAGATCAAAGAGAAGGCTTTGGAATTGATCGAGTTGGAAAAAGATATGAAATACAAGAAGAAGTATGCGACGGTTTGGAAATAAAGGAGATCATCATGGATACAAATGCAAATTCCTGGGCAACGAGCATTTTTGCCGCCACGCTGTTTGTCGAAGATTTGGAAGAGACAAAACAATTTTACGTGAGGTTTTTTGACCTTCCTCTGGTGTTCGAGGATTCTAATTCGGCGGTCTTTAAAATTGGGGATACACTCATCAACTTGTTGAAAACCACGGAGGCAGGGGAGCTTGTGGAACCCGCAAAAGTGGCGGAGCGTGGGGCAGGGTCTCGTTTTGTCTTTACCATCCAGGTGGACGATGTGGATGCCCGATGCGTGGACCTGGTTTCCCGTGGCGTGAAATTACTGAACGGCCCCATGGATCGTCCATGGGGCGTGCGCACTGCCAGTTTTATGGATCCTGGCGGGCATATCTGGGAAATTGCAAAATAAACGGTGAGTCTACTGAAAAAAGAACAATCTCACCGCAAAGAATGCGAAGAAATTGGTTAAGATTTCAAAGGGCTGAATGAACGATCTTGAAGATTTCCTTCGCGGTGAAAAGGTTTTTTTGCAGTAGAGCCAACGGCGCATTTATTGGATGTATTTACTCCGACATACAGCGGAGAGAAAGCATAAATGAAAATTTACCTTGTTGACGGCACATACGAATTATTCCGCAGTCACTTCGGCGCACCACCGAAGAAAGCTCCTGATGGATTGGAAATTGGCGCCACGCTGGGACTTGTGCGAAGCATGATGTTGCTCCTCTCCGATCCCGAAGTGACGCATGTCGCTGTGGCATTCGACCATGTCATCGAGTCGTTTCGCAACAAAATGTATGCAGGCTACAAATCAAGCGAAGGCGTTGACCCTGTCATCTTGAATCAATTTGAGTTGGCTGAGAAGTTGGTGTCCGCTTTGGGATTGGTGGCCTGGCCTCAGGTCAAGTTTGAAGCGGACGATGCGATTGCCACAGCAGTGGAGCGATTCAAGAAGGTCAAATCTGTGGACCAGATCGTTATTTGTTCAGTAGATAAAGATTTAACGCAGATGGTGGACGGTGACCGAGTCATTTGTTGGGATCGCCGCCGTGAAATTCTTCTCGATGAAAAAGGTGTTGTCGAGAAATTTGGTGTCAGCCCCGAATCGATTCCCGATTATCTCGCCCTCGTCGGTGACTCGGCTGACGGCTACCCAGGGATTCAAGGTTGGGGAGCGAAGTCCACGGCGACAGTGTTGGCGAAGTTCAATCACATCGAGTCCATCCCCAAAGACCCGAAGAAACTCCCGTTGGGATTGGGTCGTGCGACAACTTTGGTTGAGAATTTACAGGAGAATTACGACGATGCCTTGCTGTTCAGGGAACTGTCCACACTTCGCAAGGACGTTCCGCTCAAAGAGACTCTCAACGACCTGAAATGGCAGGGAGCTTACCCACGCTTGAAGAAGTTGTGCCACGAGTTGGGGGAGGAGAGGATTCCAGAGCGGATTACGAAATGGCGTTGACTTACGGAATCTGATTTACATCATACGGTGTGACTTGATAGACGTGATAGTTCAGCCAGTTTGAATATAACAAATTGGCATGTCCACGCCAGCGGACGGCGGGTTCCTGTGACGGATCATCGTTAGGATAGTAATTCTTGGGCACATGGATGGGAAGTCCTTTATTCACATCGCGGTCATATTCAGCTTTGAGAGTGAGCGGGTCATATTCAGAATGACCTGTGATGAAGAGATGGCGCCCATCTTTCGAACCGACAATGTATACGCCCGCCTCATCAGACTCAGCCAGAAGCTGAATCTTGTTCACTTTTTCAATATCCTCTCT
>JAEURE010000339.1 GCA_016789485.1 Anaerolineales bacterium
CAGGACCACTTCTTGTTGACGCTTGGCGCGGTCAAAATCGCCGCCGGAAGTATGGCGGTTGCGGGCATACGCCAACACCCTCCATCCCTGGCAGAGTTCACGGGTACCGCCAGGTGTTAGGACAACTTTGTCCATCCCCCCACCGATCGGGTCAAGAATCATCTTTTCAGTAGGGTTAACATAGATACAACCAATCCAATCCATTGCATCAATAAAGACAGTAAAATCGACCTGCAGGTAATAATCTACGGGAACGCCAAGGAATTGAGAAACTGTCTTCATGGCAAGCCCGGGACCGCCGCCCGGCAGATTATTGCCCTCTCCACTGGAATACGCTGTGTTTATACGGCTATATCCAAAACCTGGGATGTTGACCCACATATCGCGCGGAATCGACAGCATACCGGCGGTTTTGCTAAGCGGATCAATCGTCACCAGCATCATCGTATCAGAGCGCGGCGGGCCACTTTGTGCCTCCAAATCACGTGCATCCAGACCAATGAAAAGAATGTTGATGCGGCTGGCGCCATCCCAGGAAGGCGGCAGCTCAGCGGCTGCTATTGGGGCAGGCGGCAAAACTTCAGGGGGCAAGGGTGTCCCTTCTTCATTCAGGACGATTTGATCGCCCGTATCCGAAGTAACACCACAGGCGGCTGGCGCAATACCCGGCAGCTGTGTCAGGTTCCAACACTGGGTCAGGTTGTTCGCAAAGATGAAGGTGCCTATCCCCAGCGCAACAGTGATCACCCAAAAAATAATCTGTCCAACTGAAAGACGTCCAAATTTGGGGAATTTTATTTTTTTCAAGAATTCAAATCTATTCATTATTTTCAAAAACCTCAGGGCTTAATATATACCATATCCAGCCCAAGTCGTTCCAGGCCTTCCTTTGCCCAATACTGTAAAAGAGCAGATTCTTCGCCCATGCATTTCATCATGATCGGAATGGCGCGATGATCTCGAATTTCAGAGAGCGTGCGCAAAGCAATAACACGGACGCCTATCGGCGCCTCTTGCATCACTTTGAGCAGGCCCGGCACCGAAGGGCTTCCAATTTTCACGAGGGCATTTCCTGCCAAGCCCGCTGTAAGTGTATCTTCATCTGCCAGCGCGTGGATAAGAGCCTCCACCGCGTCTACGTGCGGATGGTTGCACAAGGCCAGGGCGGCCGCGGCACGCACCTCCGGGGCTGAGTCGCTGAGAAGTGGAATCAGGTCAACGGTCTGAGTATGAGGCGAGGCGGCAAGAGCGCGAACAGCCCACCAGCGTACATCCGTATCTTTCGAGCGGGTTAATTCGAGCAGGGCGGGAAGAACCGCAGATCCCATGTTAATAATTTCAGGGATTGCCCTTTCAGCGCGTTCATCATCGCCGCTGGTCAAATCCGCCAGAAGGTCTTTCATTTTCTATTTTGATGGCGGAGGAACAGGAAGCGCGTCCTGTGCGGTGTTGATCCACTTATCGCCTTCGTCAATTAACATGACAGGGATGTCATCCACGATCGGGTATTTTCGTCCACAGTCCTGACAAATAAGCCACGCATCTTTGTGCAACACAAGCATGCCCTCTTTTTCGCGAACACAATTGGGGCAACGTAAAATTTCAAGCAGTTCTGAACTGACCATAATGTCTCCTTTTTCAGGAAAAGATTGTACCATGTGGAAAGATTAGGTACTTGGCTGGCAAAGTTTGCTTTTCTTGGCAGCCTGTTCGGGGTCTTCGGTGCCCGGGCCGTATTGACAGACAGCCTGCCAGGGTTCGTAGTGCGTATTGAAACGGTCGGTGAAATAAATCTGTCCGTTTCGCCACACCGTACGGTCTACGGTCACATCTGCACCTTGAGCGGCATAATCCACCTGGGAAATCTGATTCACTTTGAATTCGGGATTCTCTTCGAAAAGCGGAGGCGGAGGCGGGACAACGTTGGAAGGCCCGGTAGTTTCCCAGGTGACACTGCGCCCGTCTGAAGTGGAGTATATCTTCCATGTAATGGTGCGGGCGCTTTGATTTACATAGGTCTCCATCAATAGCCAGTAGGGTGTGTCATTCTGGAATTTAAAATCAACAAGCGGGAAATAGACAGTGGCATCCAACCCGGCAAATTTGGTATCGATTGAACCGCTCGCATTCATCTCATAGTAGGAAACCCGATAGGCATGGGAATATCTTTCCACCACCGGAAAGCCAGCAAAAAACACCGTGCGGAACAAGGTGGTGCTGACCTGACAGACGCCGCCGCCCACCCCTTTGATGGTACGTCCACCATAAATAATGAGGGCTTCGGCAAAGCCGTTTTCAAGGCTGACATCGCCAAGTTCATTGCCCATGGAAAAAGTCTCGCCGGGCGCAACCAGCAAGCCGTGATATCGCTCTGCAGCAGCGACAATATTTTGAATCCGCGCGGCGCTTGAACCGTAAAAATAGGTTGTCTGTTCCGCGATCAATTGCGTGATGCCCAACTCTGTGCCGTTGGCAGTATCTATGACCGCAGGCGCTTGTTCGGCGACGACCAATCCAACCGAATGCTCACCGCGCAGCAAGGCATCGTTGATGGCATGGATGCTGGCTTCTACATCCATGACGCGGCCGATGGTAGATGCCGAGATCGGTTCGATCTGGCCCGTTTCATCGTTAAATACGAAGCGGGCATTCGCAGGATTTTGATCCACCAGAACTTTCAGGTCTTTCAAAGATTCACGTAATTTATTTGGGTCCAGCCCTACTTGCATTTCAACGACACCGGCATTGTCCACAGTGTTGACTGCCAGCATGTTCGCGACAATGGGGATATCGTATGTCCATGGACCGGGGTCGCCTTCGCGGAAATTTGGAACAGCAATTGTCAAAGGCTGGCTGAGAATGCGGCG
>JAEURE010000033.1 GCA_016789485.1 Anaerolineales bacterium
GCCCTGCTTTTCATTTTATTCCGCTGGAAGTTGGATCAAACGTCCCTTCCTGCCGGTTTTGCATTTATTTTTGCTTTGGCAATTTCCGTGGTGTTGCGGCTTGCTTTTCTCAAGAATATGGTTCTGCCCGCCTATTTTGATTCTGCAGAGCATTATCGAATTATCAAATATTTTGTGAGTCTGTATGAATTGCCGGTCAGTGATCTCCCACTGATAAATTATTATCATGTGGGCTTTCACTTCCTCTCCGCAACCGTCTCCCATATATTTCACTTGGGCATTGTGGATACCATGCTTGTGTTTGGACAGGTGATTCTGGCTGTGCTTCCACTTTCCTTGTTTTTTATCATCAAACAAGAGACGGGTTCAAGTGCGGCGGCGGTGTTTGCCTGTCTGCTGACGGGTCTAGGCTGGCACATGCCATCCCACGTAATGGATTGGGGAAAGTATCCTGCCTTGTTGAGTCTGGTTGGCATCCATTTTGTTTTGAATATCGGATATCTGATGTACAGAAATGATCGATTGGAATTTAAACGCCCTGCATTGTATTGGTTATTATCTTTCGGTATTTTGGTTTCCGCCTTGATTCATACCCGCTCACTGATCGTTTTTATCTTCATGGGAGCATCATTGCTGCTGACAGTTTTGCAGAAACATCTGCCGCCTTTTTCGTGGCGTCTCGTGTTTTCCATGGTGCTGCTCATTATTGCTGTTGAGATTGCGTTTGTGCAGAATAGCTCTTTGCTTGCTTTGGTGTTTGGCACCTATTCTGGACGGGATTTATTCACAACCGGCCTGGTGCTGTTCTTGTTTGTTTTTTCTGCATACATTTTTACTGAGATGACTTTTTTCTTTCTTGCAGCGTCTTCGCTTATGCTGGTTGGGCTGTTCTTGCCTGTCAATGGATGGTTGGGATATGGAGCTTTGACGCTTCTTGACAGACCTTATGTGCAAATGCTGGTTTATCTTCCGCTTTCCGTATTTGGCGGGTTTGGGTTGGCGGGACTGAATCAATTCATACAAAGATTCTCTTTTCCCCTGAAGCCATCACCTCACCTTGTCACTTTTTTATTATTTGGGTTTGTGATTTTGAATGCCGGGATCAATCACGATTTTTATCCATCGGACTGCTGCCAGATCGTCAGCCGTGATGACCTGGCAACCTTGCAATGGATGAATAACACGCTTTCACCTGACGCCAATATTTTGATCGCCTCCACAGATTTAATAGTTACATCTTTGGAGAGTGTGGACACTCTGGCAGGTGTGGACGGCGGTATCTGGATCCCCCCGATGATTTCCAGAAGCATAATTCCAGCACGGGGAAATTTAAGGTTTGATCAACTTGAAGTCCATGCTGAGATTTGCAGGCAGGACGCAGACTATATTTATGTCGGCGGCATGCCGCAGAGTTTTGATAGTCTTCAACTGGAAATATACAAAGATTGGTATCAGGTTGTTTTTTCTCTGCCGCATGCAAAAGTGTATCAAGTTGTTGGGTGCCCATAACTTTTGACAAACATAAATAGATTCGTGGTAAAAGTGTGGATATGAAGAATTTGCATCAATATGATTTTCTTTGGATTTTGCCGGTATCGCTTGGGCTAGGAGCGATTCTCGCTTCTCTCCAACCCGGTAGCTGGTTCGCTGGCTGGGTAGGATTCTCTCTCCTCTTTCTTCTTTCGCTATCGATTTTCGTCATTTCAACAAGATGGGCAGGCGGTGGAAAGACCCTAGCGTGGATGGTGACACTTGCTTTCGCTTTGCGGTTTGCCGGCGGGATTGCCACATATGTCGCACTTCCCATTTATGGGTATGTGGACGATGAAGATCAAAGTGCCGGTTTTGTCTACACGGATGCGCATCGCCGCGACGATCAAGCCTGGGATCTGGCAGTTTCTGAAACCCCCGTACTCACGGCGTTCCAAAAAAAATATGCATACGATCAATATGGCGGACTCCTGGCATTTAGCGCATTTATCTATCGCTATTTTTCTCCTGACGCACATCGCGTGTTGATGCTGGTGCTATTGTCCGCTTTTATGGGAGCGTTGGGCGTTCCATTCTTGTGGAAGTCGGTCAACTTGTTGTGGGGGGAGAAAATAGCTGTTGCCTGCGGCTGGATTTTTGCTCTTTATCCTGAAAGCATCCTGCTCGGCGGTTCTGCCATGCGTGAACCTTATTTGCTTGCCTTCAGCGCCTTTGCCTTTTGGGGATTTGCGAATTGGCTTGCAAATCAGAATAAAAGAGACTTGCTTTGGCTTGCAATTGGTATTGTGGGGATGTTGTTGGTCTCGCCGTCCATTGCGCTGGTAACTTTGGTCATTTTAGGCGGTTGGATGTATTTCACCAGCGAGCGCGGACGCTTTTCGTGGTGGATGATCGCCATTGCGATTCTGGTATTTGTTGCGGGTCTATTTATTCTTTCCTTCGCTTTGAATCGCCATGGGAATTTGGACGCTGGGACGCCAGTGGGCGTGATCAATAATTTTGTGCGTGAGGCTTTGAAGTGGAATGTATTTAAGATCGAAGAAGGTTCAGGTTGGGTGCAGAAACTCTTTGATGAAATGCCTGAAGCGCTGCACCTGCCTTTCGTGATGATCTATGGCTTTTTGCAGCCTGTTTTGCCTGCGATCTTGATTGCCCCCACAACCATTGTCTGGAAAGCGATTGGCATCCTGCGTGCTGCCGGCTGGTACGCTTTACTACCAGCTTTGATCCTCTCTTTTGTGGCCTCAGCAGGTACGGGCGGGGAGAAGAAGCGAAAGCTGTTCCTTTGGTTGAGTCTGGTGGTATGGGGTTGGATCCTGTTTACAGCATTGCGAGGCGGCGGAGACCAATGGGACAATCCGCGTTATCGTTTGATCCTGTTTTTATGGCAGGCGATCCTTGCAGGGAATGTTTGGGTATGGTGGCGGGAGACGCGGAATGCATGGTTCATACGGGTGCTGCTCATGGAACTTGTATTTGTGGCTTTTTTTGGCCAATGGTATGCAAGCCGCTATTTTCATGTTGGGTTGCAGTTGCCGTTCGTGTCCATGGTGTTGGGAATATTTGGAATTTGGACTTTGATATTTTTGATGAGTCTTTGGCATGACCGAAATCCGCGTGCCGGACATGGTGTATAATTCAGCCGCTGAATTTTGAATTAGGAGATATGTTAGATGCCCACTGCCATTATTACAGGAATTACCGGACAAGATGGTTCCTATCTTGCCGAGTTATTATTGAAAAAGGGATATCAAGTGATTGGTGTTGCCCGCCGCTCCAGCACTGTAAATTATGAGCGCATCAACCATATTGTTGATGACATTACCATTGTCCAGGGTGATTTGCAGGATCAAGGTTCCCTGCTTTCCCTGCTTGAAGAATACAAACCTTCCGAAGTGTATAACCTTGCTGCGCAGTCCTTTGTGCCGACTTCGTGGAATCAGCCTGCGTTGACGGGAGATGTTACCGCGCTGGGTGTGACGCGTATGTTGGAGGCAATTCGTTTCGTAAACCCGAAGATTCGCTTTTACCAGGCTTCCTCCAGTGAAATGTTTGGCAAGGTAATGGAAGTGCCGCAAAGAGAGGAGACTCCTTTCTATCCGCGCAGTCCCTATGGTGTGGCAAAGGTATATGGACATTGGATCACAGTTAACTACCGCGAGTCCTTTGATATGTTTGCCACTTCGGGGATTTTATTCAACCACGAAAGTCCGCGCCGTGGTATGGAGTTTGTGACGCGCAAGATTTCGAATGCGGTTGCCGGCATCAAGTTGGGGAAGACGAAGGAATTGCGTCTCGGCAATCTTGAGGCTCAACGCGATTGGGGCTTTGCAGGAGATTATGTCGAAGCGATGTGGCTGATGCTCCAGCAGGATCACCCTGATAATTATGTGATCGGCACAGGTGAAACCCATGCGGTGCGTGAGTTTTGCGAAATTGCTTTTGCCCATGTTGATCTTGACTACAAAGATTACGTGGTGATGGATGAGAAGTTCTATCGTCCCGCGGAAGTTGATTTGTTGATCGCAGACCCATCCAAAGCGCGCATGCAACTCAAGTGGGAACCCGCGGTTTCATTCAAGGAACTTGTGACGATGATGGTAGATGCCGACCTGACTCGTTTGAAGAAACAATAAATCCAAATTTTATGAGATTGTTCGAGTTTTTTAAAGAAAGGAAGTGGCCTTCATGGATGCCGGCAATGCTGGCTGGTGTGGGGGCTTTTCTTTATTTAATTCAAGCGGTCGTTTATGCCCACACCACGGTCAGCAGTTTGGATGAAGGCTCTTACTTAATAAAGGGAATTTTTTATTGGCGAGGCGTGTATGAGCCGTTCGAACCCTATGGCCCCCTTACAAATAAAGCCCCGTTTGCATTCCTGATTCCCGGGCTCGCTGAATACTTGTTTGGTCCAGGTCTGCGGACCGGGCGTTATTTTTCCATTTTTCTAGGTTTAATGACCGTATTGGGCGTTTGGATTACAGCACGCCGATGGGCAGGCAAGTGGATGGCCGCAGGTGTGGTATGGGTGTTTGCGCTCAGCCCAATGATCATTAAACTGCATGCACGCACAGTTTCAGAGGTGGTCATCGCCTGCATGCTGGCGTGGATGTGTGTGTTGGTGCTGGATGAAGAGCGCCCGCTCTGGCAGATCATCCTTGGTTCCGTGTTGGCGGCAATGGCTGTGCTCACACGCCAGAATATGGTTTTGATTTTGCCATTGCTTGTCTTTTATGTTTTTTGGCAGCATGGCAGGCAAAAAGGGATATGGTCATTGGCGGCGGCGTCAATTGTTTTCATTGCAGTTCACGCCTATTACTGGCCCAACATCCTTGCCATTTGGGCGCCCTGGCTTCCCGATTCACTTACTCCATTTCTCAATGCGTTTCGGTTGCCCAAGGATGCCATTCCAATTTGGGATCCTTCCATTGATTTTTGGAATCGGATGAATGCCTTCTTTCAAGGGATACGTTATCACTTTATTATGCTGGTCGGCAGCATGATCGTCCTTATATTTTGGGCGCCTCGTTCGGACTGGAAATCTGTTCCTGCCATGCGAGCTGCAGTTTTTCTCGCTTCATCATATTTCATTCTTTTTGCCATGCATGCCTGGGCGGCACTGGCAAGTCAGTATGAAAGCTATAGCTGCGTCTTTTGTTTCTCCAATTACCTGACCTTCTTCGATCCCCTTGGACTGCTTCTGTTTGTGATCGTGCTATCAACCGCATGGCAGGCATCCTCCTCCCGCATTAAGCAGGGACTGGCAGTCACGTTGATGGTGGTTGTTTCTGTTGGGATCGGCTTTTCGCTGTTTGAAAATGTTGGTAGCGGTCTCCTCAATTTACCCGTCCCGCGGATGCGCGAAGGGCAGATTCTTCCCGGCACCACTGCTCTTGTGGATATCCTTAAATACCGATTCGACCTGGAACTGCCGGTCATCAAACGATTGATCAGTTCGGCAATTGGTTTCATGGTTGCGGTGGGAATATTGCTGTTTTCCTACCTTATTTGGCGGCGCACAAAATCTGGCTTTGCACACATTACCATTAACTCATACCTGATTGCCGGTTTGCTGCTTTCTCCCGTCCTTAATTTGGGGGAAAGCAGCCTGAATTGCAGGCGGGATATGATCCTTGCCCATGAAGAATTGGGGGCTTATCTTTCAGCGGTTATCCCGCCAAATAGTCTGGTATATTGGGATGGCGGAAATGCTTTTACGCCAATGGTATATGTACCTCACGCCCGTATTTTCCCGACCCAGATCAATGATGGATATACCTACCGGATTGGCGGCGACCCTGAAATTCTTCACCGACACAGTCATTGGAATAGTGAACTGAATGAAGAATGGAAGGACAGCGCCGATGTTTTCATCATTGAAGCAAAGCGATTTTCAACTTGGAAAGATTATTTGACCTCGCAAGCGTTCGAAGAATATGCGCCGCCTCCGGCTGCCCCCACATGTTACGAAGGCGGTGAGTTAAGGATATTTCATAGAAACCCATGAACCTATCAATTGTTATTCCAGTTTACAACGAGCAGGAAAACCTGCCGCTCTTGTTCGATGCGCTCTACCCTGTCATGCGTCCCATGCAAAAATCATGGGAAGTGATTCTGGTGGATGATGGCAGCCACGATAAAAGCCTCTCGGTGCTCAAGGAATATGCCGAGAAAGACCCGGAACATATTCGTGTGGTTTCATTCCGCCGTAATTTTGGACAGACCGCTGCCATTGCTGCCGGATTGGACTATTCCCGGGGTGAGATCATCGTTCTTTTGGATGCAGATATGCAGAATGATCCTGCGGACATCCCAATGATGCTTGCCAAGTTGGATGAGGGATATGATCTTGTCAGCGGTTGGCGCAAAAACCGCAAGGATAATGCCGTTACCCGCAATTTTCCATCCATGCTTGCAAACTCGTTGATCTCACGCGTGACCGGGGTGCACCTGCATGATTATGGCTGTACGTTGAAAGCTTATCGCCGTGATGTGCTTGTTGGATTTCGCTTGTATGGTGAAATGCACCGCTTCATTCCGGTATATGCCAGTTCTGTCGGCGCAAATATCACCGAAGTCCCTGTCCGCCACCACCCCCGCAAATTTGGAAAGACCAAGTATGGGCTGGAAAGAACCGCGAAGGTCATTCTCGATCTGTTTACCGTCAAATTCCTTGTCGCGTATTCCTCCAAGCCAATTTACTTGTTTGGAGGGACCGGCGGGCTGTTGATGATCATCAGCTTCGTTATCATGTTGTATTTGTTCATACGGCGTTTGTTCTTCTTTATCAGTGTTACAGGTTCACCTTTGTTTCAAACCAGTGTTATGTTTTTTATCCTCGGGTTTCAGTCCATGCTTATGGGCTTGATCGCAGAACAATTGGTTCGTACTTATCACGAATCCCAGCGCAAGCCAACCTATACGGTCCGTACAAAAATCAACCTCAACCGGGATACGGATGATTAATTGGCTGCGTGAAAATCGCCAGACGGTTGTGCGTGCGTTGGGCAGCATTCTGGCATTGGCGCTCTTGATCGTGTTACTTGAGGAAGAAGGGGACGGCGAACTTTTTTCTGCGTTGCGGCGCGTGTCCATTGGATATTTTCTCGCAGCCGTCGTTGCATTGACCATCTCGCGTTTGTTCGCAGCCACCCGCTGGCATATCCTGCTTAAATCGGCTGGTGTGAATATTCCTTTTATACGTTCGGTGATGCTGACTTTTACAGGCAACTTCTCATCCAATTTTTTACCGACAACCATTGGCGGGGACGTGGTTCGGCTTGCAGGCGCGATGCAATTGGGATATGACCGCGTCGTGTGTGTCGCCTCGCTCGTTGCCGACCGTTTGATTGGTCTGGCAGGAATGAGCATTGCACTCCCTTTGGGTTTGGTCCCCGTGTTCTCGATGGATACAGGAGCATCACAATCCATTGCGATTTCTGCGCTGATCCAAAAAGGCGTGGATTTTGCCAAGCGGACGTTTGAGTCTTTTTCCATTTGGTTGAAGAAACCGCTTGCATTGAGCGGCTCCCTTCTCGCCACCTTTGGCAACATGGTATTTATCTATCTGGCGGTGTACTTGCTTTTACTTGGCATTGACCATCAGGTTCCCTACTGGCTGGTTGCAGGTTTGTATACCCTTACATACTTTGTGACCCTCTTTCCCATTTCCATCAACGGTTTGGGAGTGCAGGAACTCTCCATGACCTTCCTGCTTACCCAGCTGGGTGGATTAAGCCCTTCAGAAAGCGCAACCGTTGCATTGCTTACCCGTGCTCTGTTTATTATCACTAGCCTGCCGGGTGCCTTCTTTTTACCATCCATTCTTGCTGCGATGAATGAGAAAAAAATACAGCCAGAATAATTGCATGGACTGGAACATGGAACCCCTGTCTACAAAAAAATTCCTGCAAACATTTCTTTGGACCAGCATTCTATTGAGTGTTATGGCAATTGTTCAAACTGTTCAACGCGTCAATGAATTGGAGATACTTCTTTGGCGCTCAAAGTGGGTTTTCCTTTTAGGCATATTTGCACTGAATATTGCGGCTGGTTTCTTCGTCCTCTTCTCGCCGTTTTTGGAACGCAGTTCCCGTTGGATGGACAGTCTGGGGCTCGATCCTTCAAGTGTTCTTGGAAAACTGTTCGGATTGGCGCTGGTTGTTTCTGGATTCTTCCTTATATGGGCGGTACGTTTATTCTTTTTTGGGAGATTTCTTCCGCAGTTGACTCCGATCCTTTGGGTTTTTCTGTGGGCAAGCCTGCTGCAGGTATTTGGTTTGAAACTGCTGAGCGGATTGAAGTGGTATCCGCTTTTTGCCGCGGTCATTCTCTTACAGGGAGTGGTATATCAGGTATATGGTCGCGTTGCTGATATTTCAGACTATCCCTTTTCAATAGGGTACTCTGAGGCCAGCCGTCATTATTACGCATCATTGTTTTACGCGAAATCCCTGTATGGTATACAAACTCCCTATCCATTTTTGCATCCTTCACGCTACTTGCTGATGTCCCTGCCATTTTTGGTGGAAGAATTGCCGCTTTGGTTTCATCGCATGTGGCAATCCTTGTTATGGCTGGTGTTGACCTTTGCGACCGCCTTGCTGTTAGTTGCCAGAATGCGTTAGAGTGGTTGGATGCGTTATCTGGCGGTTGCCTGGGCATTTTTATATTTTCTGCAAGGCGCCGTGTATTATCATCTTCAGGTTTGTGTGATTCTTGTTTTGGCTGGTGTATCGGTAAAGAATCCCGGGCGTTCCCTGTTATTCATGTCTCTGGCTTCAATTTGGGCAGGCATCAGCCGCGTGAACTGGTTTCCTGTCCCTGCCATGCTGGGGATTGCAGTCTATGTTCTTGAAACACAAATTGCGGGGAAGGGCTGGCGTTATTGGATACATCCGTTTCTTATGGGTGTGATTGGGCTTGGTACTGCACTTGCCGCCCAATTTATCTACATTGAAATTTCTGGCAATGCCGATGCCCGTGCGTTTGGTTCAAGTTTCACGTCTGATTTGCTTTGGAATCGTCTGTTTCCCAACAGTACATTTTCTTTAGGCATCCTGCCGGGTATATTAATCGTCTCTGCTCCGTTGGGAATTGCCCTGTATCAAATGTTGAATGGAAGACTGGCGAAACTGCACCCTTTGCGTTCCCTCGTTCTTCTTGCGCTCGTGCTGGTTCTGTTCTTCGGTGGATTGGTCGTGAGCACAAAGATCGGCGGCGGCGGTGATTTGCATAACATGGATGCATTCCTTGTGATGCTGGCATTGATTGCTACATCTTTTTTTGCAGGGCGTGTCGTCGGCGATGACGAGCCAAGCCCCAGCTGGGGGAATGTTCAATGGGGTGTGGCAGCTTTGCTGGTCCCGCTTGGATTCGCGCTTCCACAGATCGGATTCTTTAATTCGTACAACCATATCAAAGCAGAAAAAGATATCCAGCGGCTCCAGCAAGTCATTTCACAGGCCGTGGACAGTGGCGGCGAAGTTTTGTTTATTACAGAGCGTCAGCTCCTTACATTCGGCGAACTGAAAAATATTCCATTGATTCCAGAATATGAGCAGGTTGAGTTGATGGAAATGGCGATGTCTGGCAACCGTGAATATCTGGAGCAGTATTATTCCGACCTTGATAATCGCCGCTTCGCACTTATTATTGCCGAGGAGCAAAAATACAATCCCCGCAATAATGGTTCTTTCGTGGAAGAGGATAATGCATGGGTGCGTTACATAGGGGCGCCTCTTTTGTGCGCATATAAACCTGCCGAGAATCTTCTTTCCAATAATATACAGATCTTCGTGCCGCGCCCGGGTCGGCCGGTCTGTAAAGATCCGTTCGCGGAATAAAAATTTCCCATGCGTATCCTTACAGTGATTTATGAATTTCCGCCCATTGGCGGCGGCGGGGGCAGGGCCGCCTACGATATTTGCAAAGAGCTTGCCGCACGCGGACATGATATTTCTGTTCTAACGGCTCACATGCAGGGGCTTCCATTTCAAAATAATGAGGACGGGATTCACATCACGCGCATATCCTCCCTGAGGAGAGAACCTTTCCGCGCGACATTTTTCACCATGCTGGCATACGTTCTTGTGGGACTTTGGGCCGGGCTCCGTCTAATTTACATTCATCGCCCCGATATCATTCACACTCATTTCGCTGTACCTTCTGGCGCCCTTGCGTGGACGTTGTCTGTGCTGACTGGAATCCCATATGTGCTGACCGCACATTTGGGTGATGTTCCCGGGGGAGTGCCGGAAAAAACGGGGAAATGGTTCCGCTGGCTGGAGCCATTCACGAAACCGATCTGGAAGCGTGCAAAAAAGGTGGTTGCCGTCAGTGAGTTTACACGTCAGCTGGCTTTGCAGCATTACGCAGTGGAAGTTCAGGTGATCCCAAATGGTGTGGACGCCTTGCATCTTGTTCCAGTTGAAGTGAAACTTAATAAACAGCCTCACCTTGTTTTTGCTGGGCGGTTTGTTTACCAGAAAAATCCGCTTGCCATCGTAAAGATCCTTTCCCATCTCAAAGATTTGGATTGGTCCTGTTCCATGCTGGGGGATGGCCCCATGTTTGAAGATGTAAAAAAAGAGATAGAAAAATATGATATGTCCGCCCGTTTTAACTTGCCGGGCTGGGTTACACCGGAAGATGTGCTGAATCAATTTTCAAAAGGCGATATCTTATTTATGCCATCCTTTTCGGAGGGCCTACCTGTGGTTGGGGTGCAAGCGCTTGCCAAGGGGCTTGCCTTGGTAACCAGCCGAATTGGCGGTTTTCTGGATTTGGTTGATCATGAAGAGAATGGCTATCTGGTTGAGGTGCATGACGAGTTGGCTTTTTCTCAGGCTTTGAGAAAACTTATCTCCAGCCCGGAAGTCCTTCTTCAATTCCGTAAAGCCAGCGTTGAAAAATCGCGCGATTTTGATATACAAAAAGTCGTTGACAAATATCAACAGATATTTCAGAGTGTGCTGAATGAAGGATAAAACTATTGTCACCATTGTCGGGGCGCGACCTCAATTCATAAAGGCGGCTCCGGTTTCCCGCGCGTTGACACCGTTCTTTCATGAGGTGATGGTTCATACCGGACAGCATTATGATTACGGCATGTCCGATGTTTTCTTCGAAGAGATGGAAATAAAGAAACCCGAGTTCAATCTCGGTATTGGGGGAGGGACGCACGCGGAACAAACGGGCATGATGCTGATTGAGCTTGAAAAGATTTTAACTTCAGTAAAACCTGATTGTGTCTTGGTGTATGGCGATACCAATTCCACCTTGGCTGGCGCATTGGCGGCGGCAAAAGCCGGGATTCTGCTTGCTCATGTAGAGGCAGGCTTGAGGTCCTATGACCGAACGATGCCGGAAGAGGTGAATAGGGTTCTGACCGATCATGTGTCCAGTATGTTGTTTTGTCCCACAGATGCGGCGGTTAAAAACCTTGCAAAAGAGGGGATTGTACAAGGTGTCCATCGTGTGGGAGATGTAATGTATGATGCCTTGTTGTATAACCTTGCCAACGCGCGAGCGAAGTCTAAAGTTTTGGAGCAACTTGGCTTGAAAAAAGGCGGGTACGCGCTTGCCACAGTCCATCGCGCCGCCAATACAGATTCCATCGAAAGGATGCATTCCATTCTGGATGGGCTGGGAAAATTGGATACCCAGGTCATTTTTCCCGTGCACCCGCGCACACGCAAGATGATCAAAGAATGGGGTATATCAACAGGCGCGAATGTGTTGATGGTTGAGCCGGTTGGGTATTTTGATATGCTGGTTCTGCAGGAAAATTCTAATTGTATTCTGACCGATTCGGGCGGCGTCCAGAAAGAGGCGTATCTTGCGGGCGTGCGCTGTATTACCTTGCGTGAAGATACAGAGTGGGTGGAGACCGTCGCAGCTGGGTGGAATACACTTGTAGGGGTGAATGCGGATCTGATTGTGGAAACCTATAAAAACTGGCATCCGCAAGGGGAGCGTGCCGCTTTGTACGGCGACGGCCATTCTGCTGTTCAGATCAGTAAAATGATCTTCTCAGCCCTCCGTTGATTTTTTAGTTACTTGACACGGGGGTGTTTTTATGTGAGAATTCAAAAACTGAATGCTCAAATTATGACAGAAATCAAACAGCACGAATACGCCCTCCTCAACGAAATTGCCCAGGATTCGATGGTAACCCAGGCTAATTTGTCTGACCGTCTTGGTATCGCAGTTGGCAGCGTCAACTGGTATATCAAACGTTTGATTCATCGCGGCTGGGTAAAGGTTTCGCACCTTGACCGCACCCGCCTGAAATACGACCTGACGCCTGAAGGTATGAAAATATTTACCCAGCGTGCAGTATCGTATGCCCGCGATTCTTTAAAAGTCTATGGCAATTTTCGTGAAAAGGCAAAAGCGATTGCTGTGGAACTACAGCAACAGGGAGTCCAAAATGTCTATCTCAACGGCGACGATGAGACCATGGACATTTTACGGCTCACCTGTATTGAAGCTGGGATCCGCATCAGTGATATTCCAGATGATTGCGTGCTCGAATCCGCCGGGCAGGGGTATCAAGTAAAGCGGTTAAAGAGATAATGTCCAAAAGGGAATTTATGTCAAAAAATTTTGCTGTGATCGGCGTAGGCGGTTATATTGCCCCCCGCCATTTGCGAGCCATTCGAGATACTGGCAATCAACTGTTGGCAGCCGTGGATCCAAAGGATTCGGTTGGCGTGCTGGACCAGTATTCCTTTGATGTGAAATTCTTTACCGAGATCGAGCGCTTTGACCGTCATCTGGAGAAATTGCGCAGGGGACCTGAAGAGGGACGCATCCACTATGTTTCGATTTGTTCGCCAAACTATTTGCATGATTCACACTGCCGCCTTGCCCTGCGCGCCGGAGCAGATGTGATCTGTGAAAAGCCGCTCGTCATCAACCCATGGAACATGGATGCACTTGAAGAACTTGAAACTGAAACAAAGCACCGCATCCATACGGTCTTACAGCTGCGTGTGCACCCTGCGTTGATCAAGCTCCGCGAGTCTCTTCAAAAAGAGAATGCTGTCCATGATGTGGAACTGACTTATATTACGAGCCGCGGTCCCTGGTATCAGGTTTCCTGGAAGGGACACTCCGATAAATCGGGTGGTGTAGCGACCAATATCGGTGTGCATTTCTTTGATTTATTGATGTGGCTGTTCGGTTCGGTAAACGGCATCAAGGTCTATTATTCGGATGATCAGCGTATGTCTGGTTTTATTGAACTGGAACGTGCGCGTGTACGCTGGTTTTTATCGGTTGATAAAAATGATTTACCTGACTCTGCAAAAGCTGGCGGAAAGACAACCTATCGCTCCATTACGGTGGATGGCAAGGAAGTTGAATTTTCCGAAGGATTTACGGATCTGCATACCCGCATCTATGAGGAAACCCTGGCAGGACGTGGCTTTGGCATTGCGGATGCCCGTCCTTCAATCGGCCTGACCTATGCGATTCGCACAGCGGAAATTTCACCGAAGGATGATTTGATTCATCCGCTTTTAAAGAAGTAGAGTCACTGTGCCAGATTATTTTGTTCACCAATCCAGTTATGTGGATGACGGCGCAGAGATTGGCGCTGGTACGAAAATATGGCATTTCTGCCATGTTATGCCTCGTGCAAAGATCGGCGAAAGATGTAATATCGGTCAGAATGTGCTGGTTTCCTCTGAAGTGACGATTGGAAATAATGTAAAAATCCAGAACAATGTTTCGCTATATACTGGGGTGATCGTTGAGGACGATGTCTTTCTTGGTCCTTCGATGGTCTTTACCAACGTGATCAATCCGCGCAGTCATGTCAGTCGTAAGGATGAATATAAGACCACGCTGGTTCGCAAGGGGGCGTCTATTGGGGCGAATGCAACAATTGTGTGCGGTGTGACATTGGGAAAATATTGTTTCGTCGGTGCGGGTGCGGTGGTAACAAAGGATGTGCCTGATTACGCACTTGTCTATGGGTCGCCTGCGCGTGTGCGTGGATGGATGTGTCAGTGTGGGGAGCAGTTAAAGTTTGAGAACGATCGGGCAGTCTGTCAAAGCTGTGGTGATGCGTATAGAAAACAGGACTCAGTTGTCGGTCCAGAGAGAGGCGAGCGATGATTTCGTTGGTTGACTTAACAGCACAGTATCATTCCATCAAGGAGGAAATTGATGCGGCTGTATTAGCCACTCTGGAGTCTGGGCATTTTATCCTTGGTCCACAGGTTCTAAAGTTTGAGGAAAGTATTGCGACATATCTTGGCGTGAAGCATGCCATTGGGCTTGCCTCAGGTACGGATGCGCTTGTCATCGCTTTGCGTGCATTGAATATCGGTGAGGGTGATGAGGTTGTTATTCCTGCGTATACATTTTTTGCAACTGCCGGCACAGTCATGTCTGTTGGTGCGAAGCCTGTGTTTGTGGATGTGGACCCGCAAAGTTATCAAATTGATGTGAACAAAATTAAATCCGCGATCACGCCAAAGACAAAGGCGATCATCCCTGTGCATCTTTACGGGCACCCTGCTGATATGAATCCGATCCTTGCGATTGCGCGCGAAAATAATTTGAAAGTGATCGAGGATAACGCGCAGGGATTTGGCGCGGAATACTTTGGAAGAAAAACCGGTTCTTTGGGCGATATTGCCTGTTTGAGTTTCTTTCCCACAAAAAATCTCGGTGCGTTTGGTGATGCAGGTATGGTGTTGACAAACGACCCTGCGCTGGCTGAACGAATGAGGATGCTGCGCACACACGGCTGGAAGAAAAAATATTATTCAGAAGAGGTCGGTTATAACAGCCGCCTTGATGCGTTGCAGGCTGCAATCCTTCAGGCGAAATTCCCATACGTCGATTCGTGGAATGATAAACGCCGCGAGTTGGCTCATCGTTACAATGAGCATCTTGCGACACCTGGAATTATCCTGCCCGTGGAATGCGAATGGGCGAAGCATGTTTATCATTTATACATTATCCGTTCTGCGAAACGCGATGAATTGCAAGCGTTCTTAAAGCAAAAGGGGATTGCTTCGGAAGTATATTATCCCCTGCCGCCGCATCTTTCTGTGCCATGCCGCACGTATGGATATAAAGAAGGCGATTTTCCGCATGCCGAGCTGGCTGCACACGAGACTCTGGCGCTTCCACTCTACCCGGAGTTGACTCTGGAACAACAGGATGAAGTGATCGCGGCTGTGAAAGAGTTTGTGGGTTGATGACGGAAACTTCATTTAGAAGTCAGAAACTTGAAATTGCAATTAGGTGATTGAAAATCATGGAAAAATCGCTCGAAAATCAAAAATGGACTGATATTATTAGGCCTCAACGCAACTGGCTCGATTTGCGTTTGGGCGAGCTTTGGCGCGCGCGTGATCTGATCATGCTTTTCGTTTGGCGGGATTTTGTTTCGGTCTACAAGCAGACTATCCTTGGACCGCTTTGGTATCTCATCCAGCCGCTGCTTACCACCTTAACCTTCACGATCATCTTTGGGAGGATTGCCTCCCTGCCCACAGATGAGC
>JAEURE010000340.1 GCA_016789485.1 Anaerolineales bacterium
AATTCTCTATACATAATATCCGCTGGATTGAAAAAAGATAGTAATTTGCCCACCTCATTTCCTCCCACGGCGCTGGTTCCTTGGCCGTATCTGCCCCACCGTATCTTCAAAGTGACTGTCTCTTCTTGACTCGATACATTCGTCTGAATAAAACAGTTCTAAAGTATTGAAACTGCCGCAGAGAATCATGGTCTAACCTCTTAAAAGCAAAACCAACATTTACCAGAGGAGACTATCATGGGTCGACTTCACACCATCCCATCCTTCATATTTCTAACGAACGACAAATCCCGCCTGCGTGCAGGTTGGCGAATAATGATCGCCGTAATTCTGACAGGTCTATTCTTCAATATTGTTGACTGGATTCGCAATGCCCTATCCATCTCAGGTCCCACTACTGCCATCGTCGGCTCTCTGATCGATTTTACGGTTGTCACAAGCGCTATTTTTCTGGCGCGCCGCTTTGCAGACAAACGCTCCTTTACCAGTCTTGGTTTTCGTATCAACAAACAGGCAGGTTTAGATATTCTGGTGGGCTTCGCCATCCCTTTAATATTATTTTTGATCATTTACTTAATTGAATATTCCATGGGGTGGCTAACCTTCAAGTCGTTTGCCTGGAAAACCGAAAGCCCATCCATCATCATTTTTCAAACCTTCCAAAATTTTGTACGATACATATTTGTGGCATGGAATGAAGAACTTATTTATCGGGGGTACATTATGCAATCACTCGCCAGCGGATTCAATCTGACATGGGGCATCCTTATCTCCTCGATCTATTTTGGTATCGAGCATTTATCCAACCCAAATAGCAATGGGATGGCAGTTGCTGGTATTTTTCTGGCTGGCTTGTTCCTCGCTTATGGATATATGCGCACGGGGCAATTATGGCTGTCAATTGGTTTGCATCTCGGCTGGAACTTCTTTGAAAGCGCAGTGTTTGGATTCCCTGTCTCGGGCTACGACAGACTTGGCTTGCTCAACATCACAGTATCCGGTCCAGAATTCTGGACTGGCGGGGCATTTGGTCCCGAAGCTGGGTTTATTATTCTCCCTATCAATCTTATCGGGGTAATCTTGGTCTATCTGTATACAAAGCACCGCCTTCTTCCATCATCGCTGGAGTATTGACACTATTCTCACCCCGAATCGCGTGAAGTACAGAACGTTGAAACGATAGACTCAAGTGACTGTCACCTCACAGGTGACAGTCACTTTTTTATATACCTTGTGTTGTAATCATCATCTTACTGGTCAAGGAGCGCGGCATGGAAAAGATCGAAACCATCATTATCGGCGGCGGACAGGCGGGACTTTCTACAAGTTATCATCTGAAACAACTTGGGCGCGAGCATGTCGTTTTTGAAGCGGCTGATAAACCCGCACATGCATGGCGGGATGACCGCTGGGACTCCTTCACCCTCGTCACGCCAAACTGGACGATCCAACTCCCTGGCGCACGCTATGATGGAAACGATCCGGACGGTTACCTGCCGAAAGAAGAGATCGTCGCTTACTTTGAGCACTATATCGAGAAGTATGATTTGCCTGTGCGTTTCAAAACGTCAGTGTTGGAAGTTGCCCAGTTGGAAAATGGAAGCGGCTATCAGGTCAAGACCAGCGGCGGGATATTTCAAGCGAAAAATGTCGTCATAGCGACAGGCTCATTCCAGAAACCAAAGATCCCTGCGTACAGTGCGAATATTCCAGCGGAGATATTACAACTCCATTCAGGTCATTACCGTAATCCAAATCAACTGCCAAATGGCGCAGTGCTTGTGGTCGGTTCGGGACAGTCGGGGATGCAGATCGCTGAGGAACTTTATCAAAGCGGACGCAAGATCTATTTATCCACTGGTTTTGCGCCGCGCGCTCCGCGCTGGTATCGAAACCGTGATGTCTTTGCCTGGCTGGTGGATACTGGGTTCTTCGAGCAAACGCCAGATAAACTTCCCACGCTAAAAGCGCGCTTCGGAGCCAACCCGCAACTGAGCGGCAAGGATGGTGGGCATTCTCTCAACCTGCATCAATTCGCGCGTGACGGCGTGGCCTTGCTTGGCCATATCGCAGACGCACACAGTGGGAAGGTCAAATTCAAACCTGACCTCAAGGAAAATCTTGCCAGAACGGATAAAGCTGAAAAAGACATCTGCGCGATGATCGATAAATATATTGAAGCAAATAAATTCGATGCCCCGCAGGAAACATTGTCCGAACTGCAGGATGGTTATTCTGCGGAGATCATCACAGAACTCGATCTCAAATCTGCGAACATCAACACGATCATCTGGGCGATGGGCTATGCCTTCGACTACAACCTTGTGAAATTACCCGTCACCGATGAAGATGGATTCCCCGTTACGCAACGCGGCGTGACTCAATATACTGGATTGTATTTCGTCGGTATGAACTGGTTGAGCAAGCGCAAATCCACGCTTTTGCTGGGTGTGAACGAGGATGTGGAACATATTATTGCAGAAATAACGAGATGATGCAGGGATGAACCTCAAAGACATTGCCAATCTCCGCCTTGCGAATCAACAGATCTCAGGGACAAAATTCACCTCGCCCAAAGCAATTGTCGCGTGGATGGGCGCCATGCAGGCACAGGATTACGCCATGTCCAAGTGGGCGGTGGGCGTGCGGCTTCCCAAATCCACAGAGAAGACCGTTGAAGATGCAATGGATAAGGGCGAGATCATCCGTACGCATGTGATGCGTCCTACCTGGCATTTGGTCGCGGCGGATGATTTGCGCTGGATGCTAGCGTTGACCGCGCCATACATCAAAGCGGGGATGAAGTCACGCCACAAGGAACTTGGGCTGACGAATGCGCTCCTTTCCAAAAGCCGTAAAGTGCT
>JAEURE010000341.1 GCA_016789485.1 Anaerolineales bacterium
TCAGAAGATGATCGTCATCTGCATGATCGCTGCGACCTTGTTCTTCGGCGGCTATCGTGAGTTCTGGTTCTTGAAAGACACCTTCCTGAGTGTGGATCGCTTCTGGTTCCTTGGCCCGATCTACCTGCTCCTGAAAGTTGTTGTCCTGCTGTTCTTCATGATCTGGATCCGTGCCACCTGGCCCCGCATCCGCTATGACCGTTTGATGGCTTTCGGTTGGAAGGTGCTTTTACCGTTATCGTTGATCCTTGCCTTTATCACTGCCACAGGAATTTTGCTCGCGCAGGAACTGAACAACCAGATGATTATCTGGGGCATTCCAGTTCTGTCCATTCTTTGTGTGCTGGTGGCAGTGGCTTTTATTTATCGTGACTTGAGGAGAAAATCTCATGGGCGTGTTTGATCCCATTATCGAACTCTCAAAAGGTTTGGGTGAAACCCTTCGCTCCTTCCTTTTCGAGAAGACTGTCACTTATCAATATCCGGAAGAGAAGCGGCCCGTTCGTCCACGCTTTCGCGGACGTCACGTCTTGAAGCGTTATGAGAACGGCCTCGAAAAATGCATCGGATGTTCGCTTTGCGCGGCAGCCTGCCCCGCGGATGCGATCTTCGTGGAAGCTTCCGAGAACACGGATGAAAAGCGCTTCTCTCCTGGCGATCGGTATGCTTCTACTTACGAGATCAATATGCTACGCTGCATCTACTGCGGTTTCTGCGAAGATGCCTGCCCAACTGAAGCCATTGTTCTGGGTGACAATTACGAGCTTTCCTTCACAGATCGCAGACAAGCCATCTATCCCAAGGAGATGCTGCTGGAAGCCGTCCCCACAGCGGATATGACCACTCCCCGCAAAGTGGAGCCGGGTGTATTCAAACGCTCTGTGCCTGAGATGAAAGACTCAACGGATTAACGATTTTCGATTTTAGATTTACGATTTTTGGTTGGCACCTCGTCAATCGTCAATCGTCAATCGGAAATGAAATGCTTATGAATTCTGACCTAATTGTTTTCCTTGTCCTCGCCATTGTTTCCATTGCAACCGCATTGGGCATGGTGTTCAGCCGTAACGCGGTGTATTCCGCGTTGTTCCTCGTGCTGAATTTCGTCACGGTGGCGGTGTTCTATCTTCTGTTGGGCGCGCCATTCATTGCCATGTCCCAGATCACAGTATATGCCGGTGCGATCATGGTGCTCTTCCTGTTCGTGATCATGCTCCTCGGCGCGGACAGTATCTCATCCACAAGTGACCTGCCCTGGCAGAAGCCGCTGGCTTTCACTCTCGCGCTCGTGCTCGTTGTGGAATCGATCTACTTGATCGTCTCCCGCGCGCAGATGGACCGTGTTATCACCGAGCCTGACGCTTCCATCAACACATTGGAAAACCTTCGCGAAATGGCTATGACCTTGTACAGCCAGTATCTCCTGCCGTTCGAGATCACATCCATTTTGCTGCTGGTTGCGATGGTCGGGGCGATCGTTCTGACAAAACAGGAAAAGGTAGGGCAGGGATCATGAACTCAGTGCCTGTAGATTATTACGTTCTCCTCTCCGCCATTTTATTTACGATCGGGGCTATGGGCGTGCTCATTCGCCGCAATCCTTTGATCATTTTCATGTCCATTGAATTGATGCTGAACGCGGCCAACCTTGTCTTTGTGGCGTATGCCAGTGTATTCGAATCCTTCAGCGGTCAGATCTTCGTATTCTTCGTCATCGCTGTGGCCGCCGCGGAAGTGGCCGTGGGTCTCGCGTTGATCGTGCAGATCTTCAAAGCCAAGAAGAACATCAATATCGATGAATTGAATTCCTTGAAGGGATAAGCCGCACATGCACTTAAGTGAAACAGTAACTAGCGGATTTTTCTTTTTAGCCCCGTGGCTGGTCTTTGCACCGATCACCGGCTTGCTCATCAACGCTATTTTCGGCAGGTACTTCAGCGAAAAGGTCGTTGGAACCGTGGCAAGCCTGGCCTCCGGTGCGGCGTTTGTCGTCTCGGTGCTGCTGGCATATTCCGTCTCCCTCAATCACGGGGAAGTGGTGCGCTGGCAACTTGCCCAGTGGATTCATGTCGGAACTCTCCAACTCGATTGGACATTCCGCATGGACTCGCTCTCGACTACGATGATGCTTGTCGTCTCGGGCGTTGGGACTCTCATCCACATCTATGCGATCGGATATATGCACGAGGATGTCCGTTTCAAGCATGAAGAGGGACGCTTCACTCGCTTCTTCATCTACTTGAACCTGTTCATTGCAGCGATGATGATCCTCGTCTCTGGCGACTCCTACATGATGCTCTTCGTCGGTTGGGAAGGCGTGGGCCTTTGCTCCTTCCTGCTGATCGGCTTCTGGTATGAGATGGACACGCTCGCCCGTCCTTCATGGGCCAACTCCAACGCTGCCAAGAAAGCCTTCATCACCAACCGCGTAGGCGACTTCGGTTTCCTCATTGCGGGCTTCCTGATGTTCTGGTATCTCGGCTCCTTCCAGTTCGATGAGGTCTTCAAAGCCGCACCCGCAATTGCAGAATCTGCTCCGTGGGTCATCGTAGCAATCACATTATTCATGTTGGTGGGTGTTGCCGGTAAATCCGCACAGATCCCACTTTATATCTGGCTGCCAGACGCCATGGCTGGCCCAACACCTGTCTCTGCCCTCATCCATGCTGCAACGATGGTGACCGCGGGCGTGTACCTCGTCACTCGTTCGGCGGCGATCTATACCCTCGTCCCACAGGCACAATATATCGTTGCGATGGTCGGTGCAGGGACGGCGCTCTTCGCCGCGACAATCGCAGTCGGTCAATATGACATCAAAAAAGTTCTGGCCTATTCCACCATTTCCCAGCTCGGCTTCAT
>JAEURE010000342.1 GCA_016789485.1 Anaerolineales bacterium
AAGCTGGCCCATCATAAGAGTCAGGGTCATACACAGCGATACAACAATTCCTCCCTGCAATACCAGACCAAGCTCAGCAAATGGATATTCCACAGCAGCTACTTTCCAATGACGCTTCATCCAAAAGGTATCTCGAAACGTCAGGATGCCGATCAGAATTGATATGGAGGTGGTCGCAAAAAAGAACGGATTACTATCAAGGGACGGGAAAGATATTAAGAACAATAACAAGGGGAATATCAAAGCCGCAATGGATGAAAGCACCCAGGAGAGGCGCTGCACTTCAAATTGCTTCTGAAACGTATGCAAGTCGCTCCATAGTTTTAATTGCCAGAACAAGACCCAAATATAGGGAGTCACGTTCATTATCGTCAGCGCAGCAGAAACGGGGTATTGGGAACTAATCCTTAACTGCACCATCCCTTCCAGGACAGTATCTGCAAAAGTGCGGTAGACCGCATACGTAATAATGTAATTCACCGTGCCGATAAATATCATCAACGGATCTATAAACGAAAATACTTTTGACCATTGAGATTGAGTATCAAGCAGGGGTTCTGCCGCCCAACCGCCAACCGCGCCAATGAGTGAACCCGATAGAATGGACAGCCAAAAGCCTGCCACTCCCCACCATACAGTCCCAGAAACCCCATAATAAACAAGCCATGATAAAGATAGATCATCTTCCACTTCCACAAGGCCATACTGAAAAATTTCCTTATTCCCTATTATTCCAGTGGCAGGTGAGATGATCAGCCCATAGGCAATGAACATGGCTATCCCGCCTGCCGCGGCTCCGCCCAAAAATGTTTTTGATTCATCGAAGCCGCTCCATCTCCCGCCAAGCACCCCGATACCGATCAATGCCAACAAGGAAAGCGTTAAACAGAGGTAGGTCAGGTCTGCCCGCGCATCCAACCAGTTATTGATAAACTTCCCAGGGAGGAAGACATAACAGGGGTAATACAGCAACCCAGAAAGGACTATTCCTCCAGCCAACCCAGCAAATAGACCCTTTAATCTCATGCCTGCTTCTCCTGTCCAAGTTTCAAGATAATCTTACAACACATTTATCCTTTAAACACAAAAAGCAAGTGAGAAATTTCCCTGCTATGAACTATTTCAAAGCCTACGGTCACAGCGCCATTGGGTAAAGGCCGCAGGCAAAGGTAACCGTCCTCTGGATATAGTAAAATCAACCAAAGGGACAAACCACATGCCACTTACGCCGCAGGATTTCGTCGGCAAATGGAAGTGTGCTATCTCCTCGAAAGACCTAAATCATGGCATTGATCATTTTCGACTTTGACGGCGTTCTTGCGGACACTCTTGATGACCTGATCCAGTTTGGTCAGGAAGTTTGCGATGAATTAGGCGTAAAACACGTTGTAAAGAAAGACGATCTAAGCAACCTTGAGAACATGTCCTTTGCGTCCTTTGGGCGGGCGTGTGAAGTCCCTGAAGCTCTTGTGGATGAATTCGTCCAAAAGTCTTTGAAACGCTTCGCGGATAAAAAGTCCCCGCCTGCAATTTTCAACGGCATGAGCAACATTCTCAGGTATTTTTCCGCCCGCAACACGATCGCCATTGTCACAACGAACACATCGCAAAACGTACATACCTTCCTTGCCGAACACGGTTTGGAGGAGTGCGTCCACGCCGTGTACGGGATCGACATCCCTGGTTCCAAGGCACAGAAAATATCGATTGCGCGGGATCAATTCTCGGCTGGCGCGCAGCGGGAATCAGCCTTCATGGTAGGCGACGCGTTAAGCGACGTTCGGGCGGCAAAAGAGGCGTCTGTCACGAGTATAGCGGTAACCTGGGGACACCAGAGTTTGGAACACTTGCTTCGCGGCGGCCCCGATCACGTGGTTCACTCCCCGCAGGATCTCATCGAAGTAATTGAAAAATAAGCGGGGCATTGAAGTAGAACGATCTGAGACCCATTGAAACAGTCTTCCTGCCCCTGTAAGAAAACCCCCTCCCGCCTTCGGCGACCTCCCCCTTCCAAGAGCATGGATGGAAGAGGAAAAGGCAGCACAGCATCTAAATGAATAATAAACTTTTTATTCAAGGCAAAGTTTTTCTCCCTCAATTGTAGAGCGCAATTGGGGGAGATGTCTCACTTAGCGGGACAGAGGGGGTCTAATGCACAAACGTACAACCCTCAAAGTCTTTGCGAACGCAAAAGAATTGCGCCAAAACCTAACTCCCCCCTGCCCTACCACTCGCGTTCGCTCGGGTACTCGTCCCCTTGCGTAGCACCCTGCGGGCAAATACGACATATAAATAAATTCTGACTTCAAAAGTCATATTCCCCTCCTACCAATTTCCTAATGACAAATATTGTGCCTTTTTGTACAATGTCGAATATCAGGGGGTATGGATGACCTCCTGAACATCACATTATTTCGGAGGAAAATCTCATGAGCGTTAAATTCAATGTAGTGGAACGTGGAAACCCCAGCAATCGCGAGGCTCCAAAGAAGTTCTATCCCTCCATCCAATCCAGCGGACGTGTGACCACACGCGAGGTGGCAGAGATGGCAGGTCAGCGCTCGACCCTGAGCACAATGGACATGATGGCTGCCATTGAAAGTTTTCTGGCGATCATTCCCGAGCAGTTGGCAAAGGGCAACATCGTAGAGTTGGGCGAGTTCGGCACCTTCTGGTTACGGACCACTTCAGAAGGCGCTGAAACACCTGAGGAAGTGCGCGCCTCGCAGATCACCAGCATCCTGCCGCGCTTCAATCCTGGCAAGGTATTCAAGCATGTTCTGGACGGAATTGAGTTCGTAAAGGGAGTCGTAACCACCACTACCCCGCCAGAAGATTAATCAGTTCTACCCGCAAG
>JAEURE010000343.1:0-1675 GCA_016789485.1 Anaerolineales bacterium
TAAAAGGCGAAGGCGAATCGAAGATTACCGTGGCGCATTTGGTGTATCAGACCAGTGGATTTTCAGAGTACGATGGCAGTCAAATGAACCTGCGCCCAAACAATCCGGACGAACTGGAAACGGCAATCCGTGATTTGGACAGGACCAACCTGCTCTTCCAACCGGGCGGAGGCTGGGAATACTCGAATATCAACTACAGTTTGCTTGGTGTCCTGATTCAGGAAGTAACAGGACAGAATTACGAGTCTTATATTGAACAAAATATTTTTACACCACTTGCAATGACCAATTCCCACACCTCGCTTGAAAGTGCCCGGGCAAACAATGCTGCACGTGGCTATAAGTTTTATTTTGGAACACCGCTGGCGCTGGACATGAACATGCCTTATACAACGGCGATTCTCCCCACAGCAGGTTTGTGGTCGAGTGCGGCAGACATGAGCCGTTATCTGGCCGCCCATCTCAATGAGGAAGCAGAGATTTTACTTTCCGCTGAAGGGATGAAGCAAGTCCACGTACCTGGAGTGGAAATTGAACCTGGCTACAACTATGCGATGGGTTGGTTCCATGCTCCAAATGTTCTCGACCCTGAATTTTTGCAAACCCTCAATACCAATCTTGATCCGAGCGATGACCTGCAGGTGCTATGGCATGAAGGGGATGGACCGGGCTATAAAGCGGTCGTTCTGATGCTTCCGGGACAGGAGTATGGCGTTGTCCTGTTGATGAATACCAATGATTACACCATAACCTCTGTCTATAAAGACTTCGCCTGGGATGTGACCCTGATCGCCAATGGTGGTGATGCTTTTTATTTCAAACCATCTGGAAGTTTTGTCATTCGCAATGTGCGTTGGCTTGCTAGCGGGTTGATTTTTCTTCTCTTGGGCGGGTTGATATGGACTATTCGTCAGCGGAAACAATTTGAAAACAAAGGCAGGGTTTGGGTGAAATGGCTTGTCATCCTGCTTAATCTGGGTCTACTGGCCTTCATTTACTTGAAATTCCTGCCCGATAATAGCGCCAGCCTCCCGATTTTATTAGGCTACTCCCCAGATATAGGCATTCTGGTTATTCTGATCACGGTATTCTCGATGGTTTGGGTCGCAGCAAGCGCATGGATTCTCATTAAAGCACGGACAGAATGAACAATATGACCATCATTAACTGATATGCATATCACCATCCTTGCCCTTGGTTCCCGTGGTGACATTCAGCCTTACGCTGTCCTTGGCAATGGGTTGAAATCTGCGGGTCAACAAGTCCGTTTTATTACGTTTGAGAGTTTTGCGCCTCTTGTCGCCGAACAAGGGCTGGATTTTCATCCCATTCCTGGCGATGCGCGGGCATTGGTCGCAGATGGCGGAGCAAATACAATTGGGCTGGTTCGTTCATTTACCAACCTTGCGAAAGGGTACGCACGGAGTCTTTCCGATCCGCATTTAGGTGAAACAGACCTCATCATCAATCAACTGCCCGGCGGTTTGTATGGGTTTGACCTTGCAGAAAAATACAACCTGCCGATGATGCTGGCATCTGTCATTCCATTGGCTCGCACGAATACCATGCCGTTAATGGGTTTTCCAACCCTGCCTCTACCCGGTTACAACCGAATGACCTATTCTGTGGGGGAGAAGGTTTTATGGCAGATGTTTCGTTCGGTGATCAATGAGTG
>JAEURE010000343.1:1684-2845 GCA_016789485.1 Anaerolineales bacterium
GCCCGGTTACAACCGAATGACCTATTCTGTGGGGGAGAAGGTTTTATGGCAGATGTTTCGTTCGGTGATCAATGAGTGGCGGACTCAAACGCTGAAACTTCCACCTCTGCCTCTCAAAGGATACTTTGACCAACTTGGAACGCAGAAATTCCCGATTTTGAATGGGTTCAGTGAACATGTCGTGCCGCGCCCCGCCGATTGGAATGAGCATATTCACATCTCTGGCTATTGGTTTCCGCCAGAGAAACAATGGGAACCTCCCAAAGACTTGTTGGATTTTATCGACGCTGGTAAACCACCTGTGTTCATTGGGTTTGGAAGTATGCCGATCAAGAATCCGCGCCGCGCTACGGAAATTATTCTGGAAGCGTTGGAGCGAAGCGGACAGCGCGGCATTCTTCACTCAGGCTGGGGAGGGCTTGGGAACATATCCCTGCCTGAGAATGTATTCGAGATCGAATATGCCCCATATAGTTGGTTATTCCCACGGATGTCCATGATCTTTCATCATGGTGGGTCCGGGACAACGGCTTATGCACTCCGCTCAGGTGTGCCCTCTTGCGTGATCCCATTTGTGTTCGATCAGTTCTATTGGGGGAAGCGGAGCGCTGAATTAGGAATTGGCCCTGCTCCAATTCCATTCAAGAAAATAACGGTTAAGAAACTTCAACAGGCGATTGAGACTGGGACTCATACCTCTGAAATTCAACATAGAACTGCTAATCTCGGAAAAAAGATCAGATCAGAAAATGGAGTTCGCGCCGCAATAAACTTGAT
Organism: Anaerolineales bacterium; assembly: GCA_016789485.1. GTDB lineage: Bacteria > Chloroflexota > Anaerolineae > Anaerolineales > Villigracilaceae > Villigracilis. Next base: position 2,462 of record JAEURE010000343.1, read on the forward strand.
TGAAATATTATGGAAGACATGGCAATAAAACTTATAGGACTTACGCAAAAGACATATAAACAGTGGGAGACTTGAGTAATTGACGTAAACAATCGAGGTACGGATTGATCCTTTACGGGCCTCTATGGATGGGAGTGTTTTCGTTTTTGGCTTTTATTCTCTATTTGGCGGGTACAAAATTTTGAGGTCGGAACTTATACTCATAAACGATCAACCCATTCGTCAAATTGCACCATATATCTGATAATTTAATTTGCAACTCTTCACCCCATCATAATCTTCGGACGATATTGCAGTGCCTCCGCCAAATGCGCAGATTGGATTTCTGCACTACCAGCCAGGTCCGCGATGGTGCGGGATAACTTGAGGATGCGATGATAAGCT
>JAEURE010000344.1 GCA_016789485.1 Anaerolineales bacterium
CACTTTGCCGATGTTGCCTGCCACGCTAAAGCGCACAAACTTGCGGATGTTATCGTAAATAGTGCGGCCTTCCTGCACAGCCGCAACGATGGTTGCAAAATTATCGTTGAGCAGAACCAGATCAGAGGCTTCCTTGGAAACATCCGTACCGGTGATGCCCATCGCCACACCAATATCTGCTTTTCGGAGAGCAGGCGCGTCGTTCACGCCGTCGCCGGTCATGGCAACGATGTGACCTTTTTCCTGCAGGGCCTGCACGATCCTCAATTTGTGTTCCGGGGCCACTCTCGCAAAGACGTTCACTTCGTCCACAACATTTTTTAATTCGTCAAAGGTTAAACTTTCGAGTTCAACACCTGTCAATGCACGGCCGTTATCGGTAATGCCCAATTGACGTGCAATTTCTATCGCCGTTAATGGATGGTCGCCTGTGATCATTACAGGGCGGATGCCTGCAGCGCGGCAGGTTGCCACAGCATCTTTCACTTCGTTGCGCGGCGGGTCGATCATGCCGAACAAGCCAACGATGGTCAGATTCTGTTCAAGGTCGGTTTGCATTACTTCAGGGATGGAGTTCAGCAGGCGGAATGCAACGCCGAGGACACGCATGCCTTTTCTTGCAAGGCGGTCATTTGCCGCTTCAATTCTGGACCTCCACTCTGCATCCAGTTTCAGAGATTTCCCTTCCATCCAAACATAGCTCGCCACATCAAGCAGCCCGTCTATGCTGCCTTTTGTAAAGGCAATATATCGTTTGTCGCCGATATCCAAACCTGATAAAACAGTGGGGTCGTAATTTCCAAGGTGATGGACAGTGGTCATGCGTTTGCGTTCTGAATCAAATGGAAGTTCTGCCGCGCGCGGAAAAGATGAATCCAGAGCCGATTTCCAATACCCCATTTTTGCGCCAGCCACAACCATGGCGCCTTCCGTGGGGTCACCAAGCGTATGAAAGCGGTCGTCGCCTGTGTCGATTAATTTGGCATCATTGCAGAGCGCGCCGCCAATCGCTGCCAGCGAAAGAGATGATTGGACTGGCGCGCCCAGCCCACGGGTAGCATGAAGCGAGCCTGATCTTTCCATCGTTTCGGTCAGGTCAATCGCATGTTCAGCTACATCCAGCACAACGACGGTCATTCTGTTTTCGGTGAGTGTGCCTGTTTTATCCGAGCAGATGATGGTGACAGAGCCGAGCGTTTCCACGGCAGGCAGTTTGCGGATCAATGCTTCGCGTTTTAACATGCGTTGCGCGCCGAGTGCAAGGGTGATGGTGACGACTGCAGGCAGGCCTTCGGGGACGATGGCAACTGCCACGCTGACAGCCGTGAGCAGCATGTGGCGGAGTTCATCGCCGCGCAGAATTCCCAAAATAAAAATGAAGGCAGCAATGACAACACCGATGACGGCTAGGTTTTTTCCAAGTGCATCCAGCCTGCGTTGCAGTGGGGTTTGTTCCTGCTTTACCTGCTGGATGAGGTCTGCGATTTTCCCGAGTTCGGTCTGCATGCCTGTGGCAACCACAAGCGCAAGCCCGCGCCCTTGCGTGACAATAGTCCCCATGTATGCCATGTTGCGGCGGTCACCGAGGGGCAGGTCTTCGCCCGATAAAGCAGCGGTATGTTTTTCGATGGGTTCGGATTCGCCTGTGAGCGCGGCTTCCTGAATTCTCAAATTGACGGCTTCGAGCAGGCGTAAATCTGCGGGAATCACGTTGCCAGTTTCCAGTTGGATGATGTCGCCGGGCACAAGCTCGCGCGCTGTAAGTTCCTGCAGGTTGCTGTTACGCAGCACGCGCACATTTGGCACGGACATTTTTTTCAATGCGGCAATTGCCTGCTCAGCACGATATTCCTGTACGAATCCCAGCAAAGCGTAGAGAGCAACAATGGATAGAATTGCGACCGCGTTTTTTGTATCCCCAAGCAAACCAGCCACGACCGCTGCGCCAATGAGGATGAGAACCATGGTGGCGGTGAGTTGTTCCCACAAAATTTGGAAAGGGGTTCTTCCGCCGCGTTCGATCAGTTCATTTACGCCATAGGTGGTTTTACGCTCATTTACCTGTTCAAGGGTCAACCCCTTTTCAGGGGATGAAGAAAGTTCGCCAACTACTAAGTTTGCTTCAAGGGTATGCCAGTTCATTGTTTTCCGTTTCACTAAAAACCCTAAAGGGTTTTCAGGTCTTTAGGGTTTATTTTATTTATATGCCATTTATACCACTTGCGGCGTTTCTCAGCGCAGAGCGGATCATCAAGTATTCGGTGATGTTCTCGGTCGTAACGATTCCCACCAGCTGTCCCGCGTGGGTAACAGGCAGAGCAGGGACGCCTGATTCTTGAATTCGCATGAGAGCGTTTTCCACCATCTCATAGGAATCAACTTCGGGTAGATTGCTTTTCATGATCGCCGAAACTGCCATGTTTTGTCCGTTGCGAGTGAGAGCCATGAGGAAATCATCGCGAGTTACAACACCGACAATGCGGTCATCGTCGATGACGGGAAAGTCATGCTGTGAGCCAGCCAGGATCAACTGCCCCATGCGCTCCAGTGTATCGCGCGGGGAAAGGCTTTTGTAATCGGTCAGCATGGCGCGTCCAACAGGAATCCCGCTGATAGCATTTTTCATTTGGGTTGCACTGGATTCTTGCGAGGCGCCGATCCACACAAAGAAAGCAATGAACAACAGCGACGGGTTGCCAAATAGACCGAAGAAACCGAACAACAATGCCATGCCCTGACCAATGCTTGCCGCGATCTGTGTCGCGCGGACGTAATCCAGACGCGTGGCGAGCAGTGCGCGCAGCACACGTCCACCGTCCATGGGGAAGGCGG
>JAEURE010000345.1 GCA_016789485.1 Anaerolineales bacterium
GCATCACCTGCCAGCGGATCGAAGGATCAGAATCAAGCAGCCACTGGATGACCGAGCTCTCGGGCGTTGGGAATTGCGGTTTGGGCGCATCGATTGCCATCTGCCGTTCTCCTACTTCTGAACCTCATCTTTATTTCTAAATTTACGATTATCAACCAGACCCTTAGTTGAGTTGCATCCAGCGGTCACACTGCCAGACATCATCAACCTTTTCACATTGAATCTCCACTTGTTTCTCCATCCATTTCCCTTCCATCTTCACTTCCACTGTAATACGCACAGTCGCCGCCCTGCCGTCATTATCAATTGTTTCAAAGTTTTCATTTCGATATGGAATTCGAATATTCACCGCCCACTCTGAAAAACTGACCTTTGCCGCCGCCTCGGGACCGTCCATTGTGGAACATCGAACAGCGGATATTACCAACAACAAAGCAGCCGCGGCCATCCTCCAAGTTCGTTTCATTTTTTGCCTCTTCAAAGCAAACAGACTTTTCCCATACGGCAGAAGATGTTACCCAATATTCATTATAAGCAAAATCTTTCAAAGAGACATTACTTTCGATGCAAAAAAGGCACGATCATTCAGGCGGGTTTGTGATCGACTTGACCCATTTCCTGGCTGCCTTCCTATTGGCAAACCTCTCCGAATAGATGGCGTAACGGATCGTTAATGAAGGGTTTCTCTCCATGATATTTTCCAGGTTCTTAATGCCGATTCTGAGCAGGGTAAGCTGACCAAGCGTATCGTTTTCTTCGGTATGTTCAAGCAGATAAACGAAGATATTTTTCTGTTCTTCCGTATTCGGGTACAAGTTTTCTACAGCATAAACAACGATCGGTTCCAATCCCTGGATCGTCCCTGCGGGGACAAAAGACTCCTCTTTCAAATCCGCATTACCGAACAGCTTTTTGAAGAAGCTCATTGAAATCTCCCTATCCAGCTGCTGCTTCAGCTTCCGTATGATTCCATAGCAAAATACCCTGCCAGACACTTAGTATTGTGCCAAACAGCAGAACAAACCCTTCGATGTCTGGGAACCGATACACAAACAGGGCTGGCACTCCTGCCAGAAAATAGAGACCAGTTAACAGGCGGGGAAAGAAGCGGGGCGTCCAACTGGCTGAACCCAGTAATACAAACGCCCATCCCAGAAAATGAAATCCAATCGCATTCATGCCTGCCACTAGCGTTGCCCAAACAACAAGAACCGTTGTGGAGTTTTCCAAATTCAAATCAGGATGCGCCAAATGGTAATGACGATTGGAAGCGCGGATAAAAGCGACTGCCGCCATCCCCAACGCCGAGAGGACAGCCGCCAGCAGCGCTAAGTCCATGCGGCGAGGAACACTCTCCCCAAGGCGTTCACGAAGCACGTAGAACACAGTGATCAAACTGGCGGAAAGGATCGGCCCGTAGAGAAAATCTGCCAGGTCATAAGCAAATACTCCGAGGGCATCCCGCAAATTCCCAGTCAGGTAGATCGGTGGCGTAACGATGAAAGACACTGCGATTAAAAAAGAAGCAAGCCCGCCCCATTTATTGATCGTCATAGTCTGTTCCTCCAGGGTTCTGAGAACCGCCATTGCAAATCTCTGTGAAGTCCCTTGTGGTTATGCACACAGATGATGTGCATTATAAACAGAATCCTTTTATGACATCGTCCTAAAAAGGAAGCGGGGGATGTCTTTGTTGAAGGTCTTTTACCTCCGCCGACTGGCGGGGAACAATACTCCCCATCCGCAGGATGCAGGCGCGAAGTATTCAATGTAGGATAAGTGCACACTCCAGATTCTGTGAGTAGTGGGGAATGGAATGTATTACTTGTATAAAATTTTTTAATATAGCTTTCTTTCCATTGGAGGTAATTGTTATGAAGAAGAATTGGCTTCTACTCACTCTTGTAGCGGGTTTTTCATTGGTCTTGGTAATTATTGCAGTTATTTCAATATTCGGAGGGCCAGCAGCGCTGCCGCCGATCCGCGGCTATGGACCCAACCCTGAGCTGCCAGCCCCTGACCAACGACTGATTCCCGTGGTGAACGTCTTTAAGGCTACGGGTTGGCCAAACGGCGAGAAACCAGTAGCAGCTGAAGGTTTGGCAGTGACCGCCTTTGCCAGTGGATTGGATCACCCGCGCTGGGTTTATGTGCTTCCCAATGGAGACGTACTCGTGGCGGAAACCAATGCTCCCAAGCGCCCAGATGATGCCAAGGGAATCAAGGGCTGGTTTTTCAACCTCTTTCAGAAGAAGGCGGGAGCCGCTGTGCCGAGCGCGAATCGCATTACATTCCTGCGGGATGCTGACGGGGACGGCGTTGCAGAAACGAAATCGGTCTTCCTTGATGGACTGAACTCCCCGTTCGGAATGGCGTTAGTAGGAGATACCTTCTATGTGGCGAATACCGATGCAGTGGTGTCATTCCCCTATTCAGAAGGCCAGACCGAGATCACGGCCGAGCCCACAAAAATAACAGACCTGCCAGCAGGCTCGATCAACCACCATTGGACCAAGGGACTGATCGCCAGTGCAGACGGATCGAAGCTCTATGTTTCTGTTGGTTCCAACAGTAATGCCGCGGAGAACGGACTTGCAGCAGAAGAGGAACGTGCGGCCATCTGGGAAGTGGACATTGAAACAGGCAGCCATCGTATCTTTGCTTCGGGTTTGCGAAACCCTGTAGGGATGGCATGGGACGCAGAGTCTGGAATATTATGGGTGGTGGTCAATGAACGCGATGAACTGGGAAATGATCTGGTGCCAGATTACCTGACCTCCGTCCAGGACGGCGCGTTTTACGGCTGGCCTTTCAGCTATTATGGAGAT
>JAEURE010000346.1 GCA_016789485.1 Anaerolineales bacterium
AGCTTCAGAGTACTGACTGGCTGCCCCCTGAAGTATAATAGGGCGACATAAAAAATCTATCCTGTCCCAAAAATAGCTACAATCACTGTAAACGGCCTATATAGTGCACTGAAAATGGACGTTGTAACATCGTATATAGTTTGTAAGATACGGGCAGAAATATAAACCAGTCCAACCCAAAAGAGAATTATTACCGAGAAGAATACAAGGATTGCGGCAAACATTCCTACTACGAGTATGAGCCCTTCAAATGTCATGAATTCCTCCTAAATAACAGCACTGGTTCGCAGGCTTTCATTATGGGAACAAGATAGAACAGGTAATTATTATTGTTCTATCTTGGTTTTATATTTCACAATGGAGCAAGTATAACTGAATAAATCAAGGCATTTTTACAGCAAAGCAATCAGCCCCATGACCTTTGGTCACTTTTTCAATTGGGATTTGCGATTAAAATACGCTCCATCATAAAAACCCAAAAGGACAATTAATACTCATGCAATCGACAATTCCCCAAACCGCATCCTCCGTTAATATCCACGAACAACTCCGCGCCCTGCTCGATAAGGAAGGCGCCGCCTACCGCGTGCTTGAGCATGAAACGGAAGGCCGCACGGAGTTTATTACCAAAATCCGCGGCAACCGCATCGAACAAGCCATCAAATCCATGGTGGTGCAGGTACGCATGAGCAAGAAGGAGAACTTGTACTACCTTGCCAACGTCCCTGGTGATTGCCGCGTGGATTTTGACGCCATCAAAGCACATTTCAACGCAGACAGCATTGGCATGGCTCCGCGCGAAAAAGCCGAGAAGCTTACAGGTTGTGTCATCGGCTCCATTCCCCCGTTCTCCTTCAATGCAAGCCTCGGCCTGCTCGCCGATCCACGCATCAAAGAGAATGAGGAAGTCGTCTTCAATGCGGGCAGTCTTGAAAGATCGATCTTCATGAAAATGGAGGATTACTTCCGTATCGCCAATCCCCAAGTTGTGTCCATTGCCCTGCGCGGATAAACGTTATTTCTTTTTGTACGCAGAACCGCAAAGAAAGAAACTTTAGAGGTATCCATGAATAACTTTGACGAGAATGTGGACAAAGCCGTACAAAGCTACGAAAAGAATTTTGACAAGGCACTGAACACGGTAGATAAAGTGTCAACGGGCCTGAACCGCCTGAGAATTGGCTGCCTCGCGCTATTCACAAATCTATTCCTCGCGGCATTCTGCTTGTGGGGAGCCTACGCCGCATCCATCAGTTGGAAATTACAAACCGCAGGGCAAACCACCACTGGCACGGTCACCCGTCTCGAAGAAAGCAAGACCAGCGAAGGATACTGCTGCATGTATACCCCCGTGGTGGAATTCAATGCAAACGGTCAAACCTACGCCTTTGAGAACGGCAGCGCCTCCGACTCGATCGACTACAAGGTCGGCAGCGATGTCACCGTCCGCTACGACCCTGCGAACCCCAACACCGCGCAGATCGATAACGTCATCGAGCGCTGGCTTTTCCCCGTCCTCATCATCCCCTCCATGATCTTCACTGCACTGATCGTCAACTTCTACTCATTCCGCAGTTGGAAACGAGGCGAAGACACTGTATACGAGTAGCAATCCAGACAAGTGGTTATGTCGCTTGTCTAAAAATCCATCTTTAGAGGTGAAACATGCAATCTGCCGATCAAGTTTTTCCATCAGAAACCAGCAAGAAAAAACCGCGCAAACTGGGATGTGCTTTTATCCTCCTGCCGCTCAGCGCGATCATTTTATTAGGCGTCAGCATTTGGTACGCGTACACGAGCTACGTGTTTTACAGCGCTGGAATTGAAGTGCAAGGCACGGTTGTCCGTTTGGAATCTTCAAGTTCCGATGGAAGTACCACCTACTCGCCTGTCTTCAGTTACACGTTTGAAGGTCAACAATACGAATACGAAAGCGTCAACTCCTCCAACCCGCCTGCCAATGAAGTGGGCGACGTTGAAACACTTCTCGTCAACCCGAACAACCCGGGCAAGGCGCGTCAAAACAGCTTTTGGGAGCTTTGGCTTTTGCCCGTCATCCTATGCCCCACTTCATTTTTTATGATCATCCTTTCGATTGGAATTCCAATTTTAGTTCGACGCATGTAGTTATCTATTGGATTAAAACAATCAGGCACTCGCTTCATAGCCTGACCGAGCGCCTGATTCTAACCATTGACATTCTCTATGCCTGATTACACTCCCATCCACTTTTTCGATGAGCACATTGACGTGATCTTCAATACGCCGCCTGTGCACGAAAAGTCCCCGCCCTGCCCCAACAGCATCATCTGGAACGGGAAAACCATCCACATCGTCGAGTCCCTTTCCGAGTGGACTGATTTTACGCGGCGCGGAAAAATGGCTAACAACATGCGCCCCGAACACGCGGCGGTCGCATCCACACGCGGGTCATTGAATGTGGGCAGGTTCTATTTTCGAGTCAAAGTGGATTCAGGTCAGATTTTCGATATTTACTATGACCGCGCCATGAAAGGCGTGGACAAACGCAAAGGGGAATGGTTTTTATATCGGGAATTGGAGTAATCCGTCCTTCGACTGCATTCAGCGAGTAAATTTTTACTCCTTCGTGATCAACCTCACCTGATTGTCGTAAAAGAAATAATCCCATGCCCAGTTGAACATCACGATCAAACGGTTGCGAAAGCCGATGATGCGATAGATGTGCAGGAAGACCCAGATCACCCAGGCAGCGAATCCGCTAAAGGAGATGCCGAAGATGCGCGCCACCGCGGCATTGCGTCCGATCGTGGCGAGCAGGCCGGGGTCATTGTAGTGAAAGGCG
>JAEURE010000347.1 GCA_016789485.1 Anaerolineales bacterium
GTGGTGCATCGCAAGTTGTATGGGGAGCCGCTATCAGCAGCCAAATAATAATCAGTCTACAAAAATCCCTCTTGAAGCGACTCGTCAAGGGGATTTTTGTTTATTGATCGTTGTATATAAAAAGAAAGGCACGAAATGACCGGCGATCAACTGATGACAGAATTCGAGAATTTTCAAGGGGAATTGAAATCTTTTATCCTGCGAATGACTGCCAGTGTGCAGGATGCTGAGGATATTGTCCAGGAGACTTACGTCAAGGCTCATGCAAAGCTGAATACCTTTCGAGGCGAATCATCTTTGAAGACATGGGTCTTTGGCATTGCATCCAACCTTGCCAGGGATCTGTTGAGGGCAAAGAAGAGATGGCCTGAAAATGTGACGGATATTTGCAGGAAGGAAGCGCTGGGCAATCCTCAATTTTTTCAGGAGGCTATGCAGATCAGACAGACCTCGCCGCAAGGAAATTTCGAGATCAAGGAACACATCGCTTTTTGTTTTACCTGTGTTTCCAAATCTCTTCCGCTTGAACAGCAGCTTGCCTTGCTTCTAAAAGAGGTGTACGGTTTCTCAGTGAAGGAAATTGCCAGCATCCTTAACCAGACAGAGGCAATGGTGAAATATTATCTGCATACAGGCCGCAGCAGGATGATCGAAGTATTCGACCAGCGCTGTTCTCTGATCAACAAGCAGGGGATTTGTCACCAGTGCACAGAGTTGAACGGCATCTTTAATCCCAAACAAAAGGCGCAGCAGGAACTGGTGAAGATCGAGATGGCAAAAGATGCTGAAAACAAAAGCAAAGAGGAATTGTTCGATTTGCGGATGAAGATTTTGCAGGAACTCGATCCTTTTGAATCTGGGGCGGCGGAATTGCAACTACACCATTTGGAACATAACAGGCAGGTGATGGAAAAATATCTGGGGGAATAAAGCCTATCATTTTCAGTCTCCTGTTCGTCTAAATAAGAAAAGGAGTTTAGAAATGAATCAGCAGACAAATCCAAAAGCAGTGACAGAAAAGAGAATGTTCAGCCGGGAAACAACCGTCAGCGTGAAGATCGAGGCGGATCCGTCCATCGTGTGGGCGCTGCTTACTCACGCATCCGATTTTCCGAGATGGAATTCCACCGTGGTTTCGTTGACAGGGGAGATCAAGGCAGGCGGAGATATTGAGCTTAAGTCTACTCTGGACGAAAAACGGATATTCAAATTGAAAATAAAAGAATTTGTACCTGAAAAAAAGTTAGTGTGGGGTGACGCTATGGGAAGCCGCGCTTATTCGCTTGAAAAAGGCGCAAGCGGCTTGCTCTTCACCATGTCCGAAAAGATCGGCGGGCCATTGTTCCCCTTGTTCGCTGGTATGATTCCCTCTTTCGATCAATCGTTCGAGCAATTCGCGGCAGACCTGAAGAAGGAAGCGGAATTAATTCAAGGTTCCAAAAAGTGAGAAAGGAAAAACATCATGGAAAAGAGAACAAAAGACAATCCGTGGAAATTGAAAACCCCTCCCCGAACATCGGACTATGAAATGTATGTGGATACGAAGGATGGGAAGGAAATCATCGTCTGCACAGTGGGCACAACTGTATTGCATTACGACTATCGCTGCCTCGCCGACCTGCACGCCATGTTGAAAAAGCATGGCGACTGGATGGAACTGGGCAGCAAGGACGAAAAGCAGGAAACTGTGGAAGGCACGGTGGAACATTGGGCGCGCTCGCCCAAGAATCCCATTGGCGGCTGGTATGGACTCAAAAAAGGTTTTCGAGGGCGCTTTGCCATGTACATCCCGCCATTGATGGAAATGCTGGGACTCGCAGAAGTGGAACATAATGCGAGAAATAATCGAATGAAAGCGAAGTAGTGGAAAGTAAGAAATGACAAAAATCCCTTCTGCTGTTCAGCGGGAGGGATTTTTGTTGTCAAATGGTTGAGTTGGCTGTATAGTTGACATACGTACGGGAGAATGCGCCTCCGTATATTTTCGAAATTAGTAACTACCGAGGATAATAAATGACATTTATAGATTCAATAAAGCAAATACTCTTATCATCTAATGAACCTATGACTCCACAAGAAATTCGAGAAAAGGTTAAAGAACAGTATCCTCAATTTTACGGTACGGAATCGCATTTAACCAATGTACAAAAAGGTCATTATAAAAATTTGGAGCATGCCGTCTTGGCACAGATATACAGCACCGTTAGAACAAACGATTCCTTCTCTTGTGACAAAACTGTTAAGCCAATGAAAGTAACGTTAGTTGAAAATGATGAAGACGAGGATATGTCGAGTCTCAACATTGAAGCTTTTGAAGAAAATGAAGGGATTGTATATGTCTTAAAGACAGATACCTATACAAAAAACGGAAAGGAAATAATAAAAATAGGTATCACAGCCGGAGATCTCGATAAAAGGATTAACCAACTTTATTCAACCGGCGTTCCTTATAAATTCAAAGTTCACAAGACTTATCGCACAAAGAACTTTTTTGAACTCGAATCTGCTTTGCACAAATTGCTAGACCCTTTCAAATTAAACAAATCAAGGGAGTTTTTCACTGAAGAAGCAATAATATATATTGACAAAATATTTGATATTCATGAATCAATTCAAAAAGCAGCAAAATAAGCCTTCAACAGGGCAGGGAATTTGTTTCACTAAAATAAAATTACAAGGATTAAAATAAACATGGACTAGCAGCTGCTAGTCCATGTTTATTTTGGTGTATGATATCCCGAACACTTGTCAAGAACACATTTATTGGTATCAAAGGAGATCGAATGAATAAAGTTCAACAACCCTACG
>JAEURE010000348.1 GCA_016789485.1 Anaerolineales bacterium
ACCTCCCGCCGGCTCGTCCGTGCCGTGCTTGTCAGCGTTATCCCGGAAAAGTAACTCGGTCCACACAATACCCCGGGGATGATTGCCGTTTGAGCGACCATCCCCGGGGTAATTTTTTAAGTAGCAAGTAGGCGATCTAACTCGGGACATTTTGCACCTCACATATACTTAAAACACTGATATGATTTTGGTGCTGTGATTAAAACTTTAAAGATAATAGAAATCGGAATAGCCAAATGCACGAACTTCCCATAACCGAATCCCTTCTGAAAATCGCACTCGACCACGCCGAAAAAGCGGATGCCAAACGCATCACCGACTTGCACATCGTCATGGGCGAACTCGCCAGCATGGTGGATGACTCCATCCAGTTCTACTGGGAGATCATCGCCAAAGATACCATCGCAGAAAAAGCCATGCTTCACTTCCGCCGAATCCCTGCCGAATTACAGTGCATGACCTGCTTCCATAAATACCACCCCACGGACAGAGAATTAGTCTGCCCGCAATGCGGCGGAGTAGGTGCGAAAGTTATCGCTGGCGAAGAATTTGCACTTGAATCCATCGACGTGGAATAATTAATCGTCAAACAAAAAATCGGAAATCAAAATGTCCCAAAACATCCCTATTGTAGAAAACATCCTCAATGCCAATGACCGTTTAGCACAAGAAAACCGCACGCGCATCGATTCCGCTGGCGTATTTTCCATCAACATCATGGCATCCCCTGGCGCAGGCAAGACCTCGCTCATTGAAAAGACTCTGCCCCTGCTCAAAGGCAAACTGCGCGTTGCCACCATTGACGGTGACATCGCCACATCCATCGATGCAGACCGAGCCGCAGCCGCAGGTGCAGGAGCCGCCATTCAGATCAACACAGGCGGCGACTGTCATCTCGATGCGGTCATGCTGCGCGGTGCCCTCGAACAACTTGACCTGACTCAATTCGACCTGCTCATCGTTGAAAATGTCGGCAACCTTGTTTGCCCTGCCAACTTCAAACTCGGCACGCACAAAACCGTGCTCGTCGCATCCATCCCCGAAGGCGACGACAAGCCGTACAAATATCCCGGCACCTATCGCGGCGTGGATGCGCTCGTCATCAACAAAATTGATCTGCTCCCCTATGTCGAGTTCCGCATGGATTATTTCGAGCGCGGCGTGCAGGTGCTCAACCCCGGCGTCACCACCTTCCCGCTTTCCTGCCGCACTGGCGAGGGTCTTGATACGTGGATCGATTGGCTCATCGAAAACTCCAAAAAATAAATGCAAGGATTGCGCGTTCACATCACAGGCATTGTGCAAGGGGTCGGTTTCCGACCCTTTGTTTATAACCTTGCCACGCGCCTCGAACTCAAAGGCTGGGTGAAGAACACATCCGCAGGTGTTGAAATCGAAGTGGATGGAGAAAAAGACATCCTCGACATCTTCGTCCAAAAATTACGGGACGAGGCCCCACCCCTCTCCCGCATAGACGAATTCTCCGCCTCCTTCCGCCCTGCCAACGGATTCAGTTCCTTTGACATTCACCACTCTGAATCAGTGGACGGCGCGTTCCAGCCCATCTCACCTGACGTTTCCATTTGCCCAGACTGCCTGCGTGAACTCTTCGACCCATCCGACCGCCGCTATCATTATCCCTTCATCAACTGCACAAACTGCGGACCACGCTTCACCATCATCAAAGACATCCCCTACGACAGACCGAAGACAACAATGGCGGGCTTTCCACTCTGTCCCGACTGCGAGCGCGAATACACTGACCCGACGAATCGCAGATTCCATGCACAGCCTGTAGCGTGTGCAGTTTGTGGGCCACAAGTAACGTTTGAACGTTCGAACGTTCAAACGGTCAAAAGTTCTGATGATGCCATTAATGAAACATGCAATGCCTTGGCAAAAGGTGAAATAGTCGCAATCAAAGGCCTGGGCGGATTTCATCTCGCGTGTGATGCAACAAATGAGAAAGCAGTCACCGAACTCCGTATCCGCAAACTGCGTGTGGACAAGCCCTTCGCGTTGATGATGCCTGACATTAAAACAATTGAGCAGCATTGCTTTGTCAGCGAAGCAGAGCGTGAGTTATTACAATCCACAGCGCGACCAATTGTTTTATTGAAGAAAAGACCAAAATCAACCATCGTAGAAGAAGTCTCGCCGAAGCAGGATTGGCTCGGTGTGATGCTGCCTTACACGCCGCTTCACTACCTGCTCTTTGACCATGGACAATGGACGACAGACCACAAACCATCGTCCGTTGTCAGTCATCCATTGTCAGCACTTGTCATGACGAGTGGAAACGTATCCGAAGAACCCATTGCAACTGACAACGACGAAGCACGAAAGCGATTATCCAAACTCGCAGATGCGTTTCTGATGCATGATCGTGATATTCATATTCGCTGCGATGATTCGGTGGTGCGTGTCTTTGACGATGGACCACAGACGACAGTCGATGAAACATCGTCCGTTGTCCATCGTCCATCGTCCATTTACCCACTACGCCGTTCTCGTGGCTACTCCCCTTTTCCCGTCAAACTTCCATTTGATGTTCCGCAGTTGCTCGCGGCGGGGTCTGAGTTGAAGAATACGTTTTGCATCACGAATGGGAATTATGCTTTCCTGAGCCACCACATTGGGGATATGGAAAATTATGAGACGCTGAGATCGTTTGAGCAGGGCGTAGAGCATTTCGAGAGATTATTCCGTGTGAAGCCCGAAGCAATTGCATATGACATGCACCCGAATTATCTGGCGTCTATTTAT
>JAEURE010000349.1 GCA_016789485.1 Anaerolineales bacterium
TAGGACGATTAGGAGTCATTTGATATAATGTGAACGGTCACGTGAACGGTAACATGAGTCTACAAAAAAATAACCCCTTTGTCAAGTAGCAAATTCTAAATTGAGGTATTTTGATGGTGAAAATTAATACCCTCCTGCCCAAAATTCAAGTTTCCACCCCACAATACACATGGGAATGGGTTGCTGACACCGACCGAATTTTCCTATATGACAAAAACCAGCATCTCATTTTCCACGCTCAGCACAAACCCCTGCCTGTAACTTCCCCCACCCAGCTGGATTTTTCACATCCCAGCTACCAAATTCAGGATTCCCAGATCCGTATTATCTATCGTGGACAAAACCCCGCCTCATCCTTAACTGTGGTATGGTCCTTCCGCTCAGACTTTATCTCCCTCGAACCGCTCCTCCTCACCCTCCCGTCAGACATAGACCTTGTCAGCATCATCTACTTCCCGATCATGGACGGCGGCTCCTATAAACCATCCATGTACAGCCATTATGCTGTTGTGCCGGGCTTGTGCATGAGCACCAATATCTCGCCTATCGTTGACTTGCATTCCCGCTTAAACACCACGGCAGTCCTCGGTTCTGGCGCCATGCGCGGACCAGGTCTCACCCAACAATGGGGCTTGCCCGCACATTACTTTTGCACCTTCAACACTGCCGACCACTGGAACGCCATCGGTGCAAAAAGTTTGCAATCTGAAGCTGCCTGTTGGGGACTTGCCGAACTCCCTCAAGGTGATTTTCGTTTAGAGATCCGCGAGATCGGCATCAGTCCCATCCTCAACCTGCGCGCTGATTTGTGGAAGCACACACCCGGTACACTTGGTTTTCACTTCCTGATTACCTTTGGCGAGAATTATCATGAAGCGATTCGCAGTTATTACCAGATTCTTCAACGCGAAAATATTATCTCCCCAAAGAAAAAACAACTCTCGCCGAAAAAGAAAGATGTCCTGCTCGCGCCGCAATACAACACCTGGGGATTTGAATCTGCCAAAGTGTTGCCACCCGAACATCTGACCGAAGACCTCGTCCGCGATGTTTTCGGTAAACTCCAACACTCTGGTATGCAGGCCAAAACCTTCGTCATTGATGACAAATGGGAAGGCACGTACGGCGAACTTAGACATGACCACGAACGCTTTCCCCACTTTGAAAACCTACTCGATGACATCCGCGCACAGGGCTGCAATATCGGTTTATGGGCGGCATTCCTGCGCTGTCAAAACCCCGCAACACTCGGCTTGGATGAATCTCACCTGTTGCAAACACACGAAGGTAAACCGCTCTGGCTTGACCATCAAACTTCGCGCTATGGTATCTTCGATGTGACCCAGCCCAAAGTGCAAGCGGTCCTGCGCCAACGCGCCAGGGAATTCATCCGCCGTTACCAACCCGACCTGATCAAGTTCGATTTTGGGTATGAATTGCCATCGCTCGATGTTGCCGCACCGCAAGACATGACCTTCGCAGGCGAACGTCTCTTGCAAAAAGGTCTCGAAGTCATTGTCGGCGCGATGAAAGAAGAAAACCCTGACCTCGTCATCATGTACTACGGTCTCTCACCGCTGTTGATTGACTATTACGATCTACACAGCCCTGATGACCTTGTCTATTGCATTGGCGATTATGACCTCGAAACCAACCGCCGTGTCTTCTTTAGCAGTCTGTGCGGAGAGCTTGGCATGCCCACCTATAGCTCCTCAGGTTACGACTGGGGCTCTGCGCTGGATATATGGTTTGACGCAGTCGCTTCGGGAAGCCTTGGCTCGCTGCATTGCTTTGATGGTGACGAAAACGGCGAAACTCTGTCAGCGATGCACGTTGCTAAATTCAACGGGATCAACTCTCTTGTCAGGAAAGAGGCGTTCTTCACCACCAGGCCAGTCCATGCGAAATGGCAGGGTGGTTTACGCGCTGGCTTCGCTCCATCCTGGGAACGAATTGAAAATGACAAAACCGTACTGCTGGCACTGCGCACCCATGCGTTCGACGGCAAAGTAACATCAAACGGTTATAAAGATGTTATACAGTCCAATACCAAGTTGATCGTAGCTGCTCTTGATGATGAAGAGATCGGCGCATCCAGACATATTGGTATTGTATCGTTTAGCGATGGACACTGTACTATTAAGAATATTCACAAATCTGCCACCATTATTGAACATCATCTTAACCGCACTAAAAGCGAATCGCATTTGACCTTCACTGATCAGATCGTCCTCAAACTTCAACAGAATCAAACTCTCGAATGGGTTGAAATCATTTTCGAGAAAGAGTGACCGTGCTCAACAAGCCTCATCTTATTTTGAATGTATCTTGGTTGAATCCCTTCGCGATCAGCCAGATTGCAAAAACCATTTCCTGAATAGCAGTTGGAACCAATAAGAGCCCTAATCCGACACCTATTTCTGGAGCTACATGCTGTTGACCAAACATGCCAACCAGATTAGCGGCGAAGTACAAAACTCCGCCAATCAAACCCCAGCCTGAAAGCCATCGAGGGACGAGCCTGGTTTGATAAAACGGAATGTAAATCATCAGTGCGCCGATACTGAAAACAAGCGCACCCCACATTTCAGTCCAATCGTTCGTGGC
Organism: Anaerolineales bacterium; assembly: GCA_016789485.1. Lineage (GTDB taxonomy): Bacteria > Chloroflexota > Anaerolineae > Anaerolineales > Villigracilaceae > Villigracilis. Next base: position 2,608 of record JAEURE010000349.1, read on the forward strand.
GGTGAGCATCGTTCCCAAAATTTGGATATTGGATGTCTCTGCTGATCTGGTGTTCATATATGACTCGCTTACGGTCACCATCAAAAGCATACTGATCACCATGACTGCGTAGAATATGG
>JAEURE010000034.1:0-6365 GCA_016789485.1 Anaerolineales bacterium
ATTCACTACCTCGCTTCAGCATCCCTCGCTGACATAGATATTCTCATAGAGTGCTTCCGGTGCAGGCTCCGGGCTGCTTTCAGCGAACTGGACTGCCTCTTCCACGATACGCTCGGCCTCCTTTTCCTGCTCATCCAATTCCTGCTCGGTAGCGATCTCGTGATCGGCCAGGTAATGACGGTAGATGCCAATTGGATCGCTTTCCTGCCACTTGTGAACTTCTTCGGCTTTGCGATAACGCTCCGGATCCCCCATCGAATGCCCGCGATAACGATAGGTCGTTGCTTCAAGGAACATCGGCCCCGCTCCTGTGCGGATAGCCTCGATCATTTCACGGGCTTTATCATGAACAGCCATCATATTCATGCCATCCACTTTCGCATGAGGCATGCCATACCCTTCCGCTTTCTGGGTCAGTTCCGGGACGGCGGAAGCACGCTCGATCGTTGTACCCATGCCGTACTGGTTATTTTCCACAACCCACAGCACCGATAAACTCCAGACTTTGGACAGATTAAGCGCTTCGTGGAAGAAACCTATATTGGTCGCACCATCCCCAAACATGCAAATGGTCACAGCATCGTTGTGTTGGTAGCGATCTCCCAGGGCAAGACCTGTGGCAATCGGTAGATGCGAGCCAACAATCGCATGGCCGCCAAAGAAATTCTTGCTGACATCAGCCATGTGCATCGACCCGCCCTTACCCTTAGAGATGCCAGTCGCCTTTCCCAGCAGTTCGGCCATTACGTGCTTGGCAGGCACACCACAATTTATCGCCACACCATGATCGCGATAAGCGGTGATCACACGGTCTTGAGGCTGCCGGGCCGAAATAAGCCCGGTGCTGACAGCTTCCTGGCCTATGTAAAGGTGCAAGAAACCACCAATCTTGCCCTGCTGGTAAAGCGCAGAGGCCTGTTCTTCAAGATGCCGGATTACCACCATCTCGCCATATCGCTTAAGATGCTCACTCTTATCCATGAAATTAGAATATCTCCTTCCATTTGATCCCAAACACTTTGGGCCGCTGCGGAAAAAACATCCCTCTTCAGGATTTGGTTTACTTAGTTCATCGGTTGGGATTCATCATGTTTCATCGTTGCAGCAACTACAAGCTTAGATCATCATAAGTCATCATTCATCCTGAAAGATTACCTTCCAATTAGGAATCCCAATCCCCACAAACTATACTCAGATGCTTTCAATTCCCCAACCACATTTAAGCTGAATCGATCTCCGCAGAAAGACGGATAAATAGAGCTCAAAAAAAGGCACCCTTTGCTTGTCGTCGAAGGAAATGCATTTGGGTCCTGACAAAGAATTCCACCGAATCGTATATTTGCCCTGTGCGTTCAGTAGTTACTGATCCTCGCTTGCCGGACACACTTAACAGGGCATCGATCATCGGAGTCCAGAATTATTCCATAGAGCGGAATAGGATGAATGAAAACAGCTGCTCGTCTCCTCAAAAGCCAGCGGGCCGGACAGCAAGACAAAGCTGCATGGACACTTCACACTGAAAGCAGTTTTTCCGTCGGGCACGGTAGTGAATCAGTAACTGCGCCCAGGATATGGAGCCGGGTTGAAAGTAGAGTGGATGACATCTGTATTTCATCATCTTAGACCCTGAACCACTCATAACAACGGGTAGCCTGTTGTTCGATAGACATTATGCCTTTCCCCCAGTGGGGGATTAAGTAATCCTGTGAAGGTGACTGCCAAAGATGTTTTGTCAAGCGGAATAGCGAGATGAGTTGCTCTTAGGCTTTCTTAAAGAGTTCCTAAGCATACTGTTCAGGTCACTATCTTTTGGTAACTACAATTGGGCTCACGGTACCTACGCAAAATGGGGATATCTCGGGTCCACGATTTCTGTTTGAACGACCAAAAGAAACTCCTCAAAACGAGGAGGATAATTACGCATCTATCTGATGACATCCAGCGCGGGTTGAGTTATTCTCTTATTTAGAAAATGTATTGAAATGAACCGGTCGTTTAGATGAGCTGGATGATCCATCCCTTAAACCTCGTAATTGATATACCCGTAGATATAGGATGGAATCACCAACTATCTCTGGAGCATCGAGGAGCTGTTTATGTATCAAAGGATTTTAGTACCACTGGACGGATCAAAGCAGGCGGAGTCGGTTCTGCCGCTGGCAGGCAAACTTGCGAGAATCTATAACGCTGAAATTAAATTACTGCGCGTCGTGGAGTACCCGTTTGAGATGTATTCCAAATGCCAGTCAAATGGACTCAATTTTCCCACCCAGACCAACGAAAAGCTGCAAGCAAAAAAAGCTGCCTTCTGCAAGGATGCGGAAGATTACCTAAAACGACTCGCGTCGACGATAGAAATGACCGTGTCGCAAGTATCTATTGAAGTTCAGGAATGTCCAGTCATCGATGCAATACTAAACACTATAGAGAAATCCAGAATTGATCTAATCGTAATGTCGACTGTGGGCCAAGACGACAATCCATGGATGATGGGCGCCATAGCGAATCGCATATTGCGCGAAGCTGAAGTACCCGTAATCCTGATAAGAAAAGGATCGTATAGCTCGATTCCGGATCGTCCTCGACAGCATGGGACATTCACACAAAAGGAAGTCTGGGTTCATCCCGGGACTTTGTCTTATTAATCATTAAAAATGCAATGAACACATTGATGGCAGTTGGCTCGCAGCATCTGTGGCTGGAACGAAACAGAAAGTTCATTCCTGTAGATAGAAACATTCCCGCGTGATTTTTCCGCACTCTATCATCCACAAGATCGAACTGAAAGGAGTGAAAAGTGGACGGAACATCCAAAATTTTGGCAATCATATTGATGACAGCACTGATTCTCTCCGGTTGTGCCAGTGCGGCACAAAATGCAAGCGAGGGGAAAGTTGTAGAATACGCGCTTACTTCCGGCATGATCGACGGTAAGTTCACTTATATCGGCGTTGGCGGAGGCATCGACGGAGTCAGTAATCCCGTTCTGAGCGCGAACGTTGGCGATACGGTCAAAATCACCCTCACTAGTGGCGACGGTATTGAACATGACATTTCGTTTCCCGATTTTAATGCGACATCTGGGCACGTTGTCGGGAATGGTTCAAGTACCACGCTTTCTTTCACCGTGGATAAGGGCGGCGAATTTGCCTACTTTTGCACCCTTCCCGGCCATCGGGAAGCAGGTATGGAGGGTAAATTCAGCGTAGCTGGAGGCTCGATTTCCGACTCGGTGCCTACATCTTCCTCGAGCGATCACATGTCTACGGGTGGACCGGTCGTCGTCAATAGTCCTCCTACGACAGGCGCGGATGTGGTGCGTGATCCCACAGACCTGCCCGCCCCGTTAGCCATCCGCGATCCAGAAACGGTCCGTATCGATCTGGAAGCGGTAGAAATCGAAGGACAGCTTGCCGATGGGACGACCTTTTCCTATTGGACATTTAATGGCAAGGTGCCTGGACCTTTCTTCCGTGTACGGGTGGGAGATACGATTGAAGTCCACCTGAAGAATTTGACAAACAGCACGATGGCGCATTCCGTGGACTTTCACGCGGTGACGGGTCCGGGTGGCGGCGCTGTAATGACTCAGACGGCTCCTGGTAAAGAAACAATATTCACTGCCAAAGCGATTAAGCCGGGCTTATTCGTCTACCACTGTGCAACCCCAATGGTTGCACAGCATATTGCGAATGGCATGTATGGCCTGATCCTGGTAGAACCTGAAGAAGGTTTGCCTCCTGTTGATCGAGAGTTCTATGTGATGCAGGGCGAAGTCTATACCAACGAAGCATTTGGTTCCACCGGTCTTCTCACTGAGAACATACAGGCTCTGCTCAACGAAGATCCTGAATATTTGGTGTTCAATGGCGCAGTAGGAAGCCTGACAACGCAAAAGCCACTGAAGGCAAATGTGGGTGAAACTGTGCGCATCTTCTTCGGGGTTGGCGGACCAAATTTCACATCATCGTTCCATGTGATCGGAGAGATATTTGACTGGGTCTTCGATCAAGCCTCGCTCACTTCTCCAGCACTGACAAATATTCAGACCACCCTTGTTCCACCCGGTGGAGCAACCGTAGTCGAATTCGGGCTCGAAGTGCCCGGCACTTATCTGCTCGTTGACCACGCTCTCTCAAGAATGCAGCGAGGACTCGTAGGCTACCTGATTGCTGAAGGTCCTGAAAACCCTGCCATATTCAATGGCACTCCGAGTCCTGGGAGTGGGCACTAAAGCAGTTGCAACTTTAGATAAAGATAACGGACCACTGATCCGTAGAATAGTAAGCAAAATGAAAACAAACCTAATTGGTACAAAACCCGTTTATAGGAATGATGTAGCTGCTATGTCAATGGTTGATCAATTAGCAGGGTTTGTAATGGGAACGAAATATGAAGATCTTTCGGACACAGCCATCCATCAATCAAAAATCCGGATCCTGGATGCCCTGGCGTGTGCAATCGGTGCGCTGGACGGCGAGCCCATAAAAATGATCCGGGCACAGATCAACGAGTTCGGCGGGGAAGGTCTCTGTACACTCATCGGAGGCGGGCGCACAGCGCCGGACCGGGCAGCCCTCTACAACAGCGCCCTGGTGCGTTACCTGGATTTCAACGATAGTTACCTGGCGAAAGGCGAAACCTGTCATCCGAGCGATAATCTGGGGGCAGTGCTTGCAGCGTGTGAGTACGTTGATGGTAGCGGGAAGGATTTGCTAACCGCACTGGCCGTTGCTTACCAGGTGCTGTGCAGGTTGAGCGATGTGGCCCCAGTGCGGGCGAAAGGTTTTGATCACACAACCCTGGGAGCGTTTGCAGTTGCCGCAGGGGTGGCAAAAGCTCTCGATCTGGATGAGGATAAAACCGCAAATGCAATTGCGGTCAGTGGGACCGCCTTTAACGCTCTACGGGTAACCCGCACCGGTACCCTTTCCAACTGGAAAGGACTCGCATATCCGAACACCGCCTTCGGTGCACTCCATGCCACATTTCTGGCAATGCATGGCATCACCGGCCCAGGCGAAGTCTTCGAGGGAAATAAAGGCTTTATGGATGCGATCAGTGGCCATTTTGAGCTGGATTGGTCAAAGGAAAATCTGGAGCGGATTACCCAGACGATTGTAAAGAAATACAATGCCGAGATTCACTCTCAATCCACGATTGAGGGGATGCTGGAACTCAAACAAGAGTATGGGTTTACCGGGGCCGATATCCAGCGAATTGACATTGAAATCTTCGATGTGGCCTATAACATCATCGGCGGCGGCGAAGAAGGAGAGAAGATCACGGTACGCACCAAGGAAGAGGCGGACCACAGCCTTCCTTATATCGTGGCTGTGGCGATTCTGGACAATCAGGTGATGCCCGCGCAATACCTGCCAGAGCGTATCGAGCGTCAGGATATTCAAGCATTGCTGCGGAAAGTAAACGTACGCCCGTTGGACAGCTTCAGCCTGCGTTTTCCGGCCGAGATGCCGTCCCGCATCCAGATCACGCTGAACAATGGACAAGTTCTGACCAAGGAAAAACGGGATTATGAAGGATTCCTAACCCATCCTATGGGATGGAATACCATATCCAAAAAATTCGAGCAACTCAGTCAGGCGCGTATCCCTCCTCAATTGCAGCGGGAGATCGAACATGCAGTTGCCAACCTTGAAAATATTCAGGTGAGCGAGCTGATAAGCCTGCTGGGAAAAATTAAGTAATCGCCAAAGGAGTTGATAAGATGAACCAAACGAAAGAGATTCTTGATGAGAGAGCATTTGCTTTCCTAAGAGTCAATGAGCGCGAGTCGAAACCACGCAATCGCGGTGTCACCGAGATCCGCGGACCCTATTACACGCCAATGGGCAAGCGCTACCTGGAAGATGTGCTGGAGACGATGGGAACTTATATCGATGTTCTCAAGTTTGCCGGAGGTTCCTTCAGTCTGATGCCGCGCAAGGCAGTTAAGCAGCTGTTGGACCTTTGCCACAGGTATGATGTGATGGTCTCAACCGGCGGATTCATTGAGCATGTCCTCACACAAGGACCAGAGGCGGTCAATTGGTACGTTGAGGAATGCAAGGAGCTTGGCTTCGATATCATCGAAATATCCAGCGGCTTTATCTCGATCCCTACGGATGACTGGCTGCGCCTGGTAGAGAAAGTACAGAAAGCCGGGCTAAAGGCCAAGCCGGAAGTTGGCATCCAGTTTGGGGCCGGGGGTGCCACGACCGAAGGTGAACTGGCTGCAGAAGGCACTCGTGATCCTGAGTGGGCCATCCAACAGGCCAAACGCTTTGTGGACGCTGGCGCCTACATGATCATGATCGAATCAGAGGGAATCACGGAGAACGTTAAGACCTGGCGGACCGATGTGG
>JAEURE010000034.1:6465-15273 GCA_016789485.1 Anaerolineales bacterium
TGCAAAAATCATCCATGCGCTCGGCTTAGAGAAGCCTATGTTCGAAGCAGCCGATCCGGAAGTTTTTGCCTGGTACGTAAAAAACTATGGGCCAGAAGTGAACCTGTTTGTGGATCACAGTCAGATCGTCCAGCTGGAATGCCTGCGCTCAGGGTTGTGGGGTAACAAGAGCCTGTGGGGGAGGGTCTTAACTTACAAATACTGAGCATATGAGCGATAGAGCTGTTCACTGGAAATCTGATTTCCTCCATTGTACAGGCGAGCAACCCGGGGTCATCCACTGGGCTGACGCTGATATCAAGAAAAAAAGGTGAGAATGAACATTCATGACGACCCGGATGATCTCGAATATCGTACGGCTATGAAACTGCAGACCCGCCAGATACCGGACGAGCAGTTCCGCAAATTTGAAGGTTATGCTTCAGAAATCTTTGCCGCATTTGGATTGGATCTCAATACGCCGGCAACGAAAGATACGCCGCGACGCTTTATTAAGGCGCTATTCGATGCAACGGAAGGATATGATGGTGATCCCAAACTCCTGCGGGTTTTTGAAACGGAATGCCGCGGTGAGCCTGACTGTAGGCTCAGCCAGGTGGTCGAGGGACCTATCCCGTTTTATGCGCTATGTGAGCATCATGCCCTTCCTTTCCATGGCATGGCTTACGTTGGCTACATCGCTCATGAGAATATTATTGGAATTTCAAAGCTCACCCGGATGGTGCGGCTTTTCTCCAAACGCTTTGCTGTACAGGAACGCATCGGTCAGCAAATTGCAGATACTTTGGACACTATGTTGCATCCCCACGGAGTTGCTGTCTACCTTGAAGCACGACATCTGTGTGTGGAAATGCGCGGCGTACGAGAAACATCGCCTATGACTCGGACCACGGTCTGGCGCGGTCATTACGCCAACGATGCAGCATTGCGCTCTGAATTCTTTACCGCTTGCGGTCTGCAGCGAAATGAGCGCTAGATGGATCAGGTTTTCATTAGTGACTTGATCGCGCATGGAATCATCGGGGTCAATGATTGGGAGCGTGAAAAGCCGCAGGAGATCTCGATCAATATCGTTCTATTCGCGGACTTGCATGAAGCTGGGCGCAGCGACAATGTCGAGGATAGCGTGAATTACAGAACGGTGGCGAAAAAGGTGCTGGCACATGCTGAAACAGCACAACGGCACACTGTTGAAGCCCTGGCTGCTGACGTGGCGCGCTTGTGTCTGGAGGTGCCAGGCGTTCAGCAAGTCCGTGTACGGATAGAAAAGCCGGGTGCGGTACGGTTTTCAAGAGCGGTGGGAGTCGAGATTGAGCGGTCAAGAGAGGATGTAGTATGAAACAAGCTATGCATCAAGCCTGCCTGCTCGTGGGATCGAATATCCGTCCCACAAAAAATATTCCTTTAGCAGTTAACCTTTTGCAGAAGTACATGACAATTCTCCAGACATCCTCTGTTTGGGAAACCGAGGCTGTAGGGTCCGATAGTCCTAACTTTCTCAACGCTGCCCTGTTGGTTACAACTTCAATGGAGGCTGAAATTCTCAAAGAGCGGGTGCTCCGTCCGTTGGAGGCACGCCTCGAGCGCGTACGCACCAGTGACAAAAATGCACCACGTACAATAGACCTTGACATCCTCCTCTTTGATCACCAATTGCTGGAGCCGAATCTGTGGCGATATGCCTATTGCGCTGTTCCAGTAGCAGAAGTTCTACCTGGATACCAGACGGACACTGGAGAGTATCTCAAAGATGCTGCTTTGCGTTTGGTTCGTTCGACGTCTATTTGGGAGCGGACGGATATCTCTATTTATGATTTTCAATATTGCTCTGTGATTTGTAGCAAGAAACAGGTAGGAAATTTGGAAAATAAAAATAACTGTTCAACACATCGTCCCGAGGTCTTCCACTGATGATCGATCGCCGGGCGGGAATGTGATAACTGGAACTCTAGCTGAGATGGGATGGACACGTATAGGGAGCTGTACATTGTCAATGTAAGAAAAACAATATCTCATACCTAGGCAAAGCCTCCAGAAAATCTGGTTGCTAATCGCCTTCCATAAGTTGTAACCGACGAGCTAATTACGAAAGTTAATCGTTTCCTTTGGAGGTTCCATTGGGCTCAAAAAGAAATATTAGCCTTGCAAAGGCCCTAAGATACAAGGGACAGGCCTCGTACCTGACCTACATCCTGCATCGCATTGGAGGGAGTGCGTTGTTCGTTTTCTTCACGGTTTACCTTTTGGGATTGCTTGGAGTCGAATCCATGCACGCGCTGATGCGCAACTGGCTCTTTCAGGTTATTTTCCTGATCTTTGGGTTGTTCCACGCCATCAATGGCCTACGTATTACTTTCTTAGACCTGTCACCGAAACTGATGGAGCATTTTCGCACTGCCATCAACATCGAGTGGGTGGCATATGTTTTGGTCGCAGGCTTTGCGCTCTTTGTTGTATTGCGCAACGCGTTTGGAGACTAAGATGACAACGCGAACCCTTCCCATCTCGAAACGCGGCTTCAATTTTGAAACTTTCATGTGGGCGTTCACCCGCTTCACCGCCATCGCGATGTACGGATTCGTGCTCGCAGGTATGATCGGCGGTTTGATCGCCAGCGCGCAGACTGGCGCAGATCTCGGTGAGGTCTTTTACTGGGCATTCTTCCCGAATATGGCGGGGAATCCGCTTGGGCAAATCTGGATGACCATACTTGCCAAGCTAATGGTCATTGCCTTCGTGCTCACTGCCTGTGGGCATGGAGTCCATGGTGCGCTGGAAATCTGGGATGATTATTTTGCGAGCGAAGGCGCACGCCGCTGGGCCCGGAATTTTGTCATTATCTATGCGTTTGTAGCGAGTTTGATCGCGATTTATGTGATCTGGACTGCTTAGGAGAAATCACTCATGGCAAATATTCATCAGTTTGAAGTAATTGTCGTCGGCGCAGGCGGAGCGGGACTCATGGCGGGATTGTATGCCTCGCGCGGTGCCAAGACGGCGGTCATCAGCAAGTTGTACCCCACACGTTCGCACACAGGTGCCGCACAAGGCGGCATCAGTGCGGCACTGGGGAATTATGAGGAAGACAAACCCGAATGGCACATTTATGACACAGTCAAGGGATCGGATTATCTTGGCGACCAGGATGCCATCGAGTTCATGTGCAATGAAGCGATCGACACGGTGATTGAACTCGAACATATGGGTTTGCCCTTCGACCGCACACCCGAAGGCCGCATCTCACAGAGACCGTTCGGCGGACACACCAATAATGAAACTGGCAAACCCGTTCGCCGTGCCGCGCATGCCGCGGACCGCACAGGTCACATGATTTTGCAGACGCTGTATCAGCAGTGTATCAAGAACAAGGTCACTTTCTTCGACGAATTTCAAGTGCTTGATTTCATTGTGGTCGATGGCAGAGCAGCAGGAGTGGTCGCTGTCGAATTGGCAACGGGCGAACTTCATACATTCCATGCAAAAGCAGTTATCTTTGCCACAGGCGGATATGGCCGCATCTTTGAGGTCACATCCAATGCCTATGCATACACTGGCGATGGCGCTTCCATTTTGTTGCGGAGAGGTATCCCGTTGGAGGATATGGAGTTCTTCCAGTTCCATATACCGGCATTTACAAACTCGGCATCCTCATCACCGAAGGCGCGCGGTGAAGGGGCGGTGTTGATCAACGGCAACGGCGAACGTTTTATGCCGAAGTATGCGCCGACCGTTAAAGACCTGGCGTCACTCGATGTGGTCTCACGCGCGATCCTCACCGAGATCAAAGGTGGACGAGGCATCAATGGAAAGAATTATGTGTATCTGGATATTCGCCCGGAGACCGTGAATAAATTTGCCGCCAAGGATGGACGTACCAACCCCGACGGTTCCCCCTACAAAATTACCGGGGACACGGTTCTGCAGAAGATTCCTGACATTGTGGATTTCTGTCGTGTCTACCTCGGAGTTGACCCTGTCACCCAACTGATGCCGATCCAACCGACGGCACACTATGCGATGGGTGGCATCCCGACGAACAAGTATGGCGAGGTGGTTGTGGATGATAAAGGTACAACTGTACCGGGTCTGTTTGCGGCGGGTGAATGTGCCTGTGTGTCAGTGCACGGCGCGAATCGACTCGGCACAAATTCCCTGCTTGATATTGTTGTGTTCGGCAAACACGCCGGGCTCAAGGCGGCAGAGTACGCGAAACAGGCTGATTATGGGAAACTGCCTCAGGACGCTGAAGCCAGCGCCATGTCCCAGTTTGAGGCCATGCGGAATGGGTCAGGCAAAGAGGCTGTCTACGATCTATCCAACGAGATGAAGAAAGTCATGTTCTCGGAAGTTGGCATTTATCGGAACGGATCGGCGATGGAGGATGCCATCGACAGGATCCAGGAATTGAAGGAAAAATACAAGTACGTCAAAGTGAACGACACGGGTAAGATCTTCAACACTGAATTGTTGAATGCCTGGGAATTGGGCAACATGCTCGATATCGCGGAAGTGGTTGCCATGAGCGCGGTAAACCGAACAGAGTCGCGCGGAGGTCATTCACGCGAAGATTATCCCAACCGGGATGATGTGAATTGGCTGAAGCATACGCTGATCAGAAAGACAAACGGCAAATTTGAGACCAGTTATAAGCCTGTCGTTATCACCAAATATCAACCGAAAGCCAGAGTGTATTAGAGGTGAACATGGAAGTCACAGTCAAAATCTTTCGCTACAGTCCCGAGAAGGATGAACGCGGTCATTACGAAACATACACCGTGGAAGCGGACCCGAACGATCGCATTCTTGATGTGCTTGAGTTAATCAAGGGTCACACGGACGGTTCGTTATCCTTCCGCCGTTCATGTGCGCATGGTGTATGTGGCTCGGATGCGATGCGCATTAATGGCAGCAACATGCTGGCATGCAAGACGCTGGTGCGCGATGTGGGTGCGAAGATCACTGTGGAGCCTATGCTTGGCCTGAAGGTTGTCAAGGATCTGATCGTGGATATGGATCCGTTCTTCAATAACTACAGAAAAATGCTCCCATATTTGATCAACGAATCACCGCTGCCTGCTGATGGCAAAGAACGCTTGCAATCACCCGAGCAACGTGCCCGCTTTGATGAAACCACCAAGTGCATTTTATGCGCGGCGTGTACGACATCGTGTCCATCATTTTGGGGCAGCAAAGAATATTATGGTCCTGCCGCACTGATGACTGCCCATCGCTTTGTGTACGACAGCCGTGATGAAGGTGCATCACAGCGCTTACAGATTTTGAGCGAGACTAATGGAACTGCCCGATGTCACACTGCCTATAACTATACGAACGCCTGCCCTCGTGGTATTCATATCACGAAGGCCATTGGTGAGTTGAAACTGGCGCTGGTGACCGGGAAGTTAGATTAGGGGTTGGCCTAGACGACAGGGGACGTTTTTTTGTTGAACAAAGGAAGAACTGAAGCTTGATGCCTGGTTCAAATACATTGCTCCCAGTCTAGCAAATAAGGGCACCAAAAAACAACCGCGGCGCCTTTGTTAGAGTTGAATGAGGGCTACCGCCCGTTCCAGGCTGATTCATGTGCCCAAGAAGTCAGAAACCATAAATGGCCGATGTTCGATCAATAATCGAGGGGATAAGCGCGGAATTTACCAGCTGATGCGCAGCTAACCTGCCCACAATCCGGCAATGAGCGCGCCGATTGCCAAAGCCATCAGCGGTAAATAAGAACTTCCGCTTTAAAGGAGATGCATTCGGTATCGTCCGTGACATTCTCGGACAACTGTATCAAGGACGCCCTCCAAATCACTGCCTGAGGAAAGGACTGGTGTGGCGGAGATGCGCAGCCTCTGGCAGCATGCATTAATGCTTATGTTTCAATTACGACCAATACGTACGCGCCATGTTTCAGGGTTGGCTTCCACGTATTCCCAAGCGAATGTCCTGGGGCGTTCCGCTTGAAATTGGTAATAGACCGCTTTGGGGTAGTGGTGATTCACCAGGATGAACGCTTCCCCATGTAGAAATCTATCGAACCAGTCGAAGATCAGGGGGCGCCGCTTCGCCGGGGCAGCACTACGAATATCCAATTTAGTCTCTTTGTTCATATCGAATCTCCTTCAAATTAATTTTGATGTGGTGTGTCAATAATTCCACTTCACGTGGTTCAGGCGAGTGTTTGGGCCAGTATTTGCTCTACTTCCGGCAGCCGAATGAAAATGAACTTCTCCTTAATTCGGCTGCTGTTGCTGTTCAGCCTGGAACGGCAAAGAGCGTATGAAGTCAAGGTATACCTTGTACTCACTCTACCAGTCCTTCTCCATTGCCGTAACCGCCATAACGCGTAATCTTTCTCAGCATTTACGATGATTTATCTGGTGTGATGCAACCATAGGGTAGTGAATACGCCAGGTTTCAAGAACAGGTGGTAGATATGACGATCCAATCCCAATTTTCCTCAGACCAGCAACAAAGGCCAATCAACTGATCATGAGAACCACACCCTCGTGCAAGACTATGCCGTTCCGCTCCGGTAGTATCTCAATCTGATTCAATTACCGAAAGCCGCACCTTTGACGCGCTGGTACCAGAGTGCCCGATTCAATCTAGTTGGCTGCAACTGCAGCCGCGCCGAGTGTCGGCAGGGTAACCGGCTTTGTGAACGTGCGCTGTGATTTCAATCGGCTAGTTGGATGAAGGTTGCCCGGCGGTCTCCATTGTTTTGGTCCATATCATTGGTCTGGACGAAAAATCAACCAATATGTGGAGGCTAATTCCTCGTTTATTGGATGACATGGTCCGTGAAATCGGTTACGCTCAGTTTAGGCATAGCGAGATGTGTTCAGCCCAACCGATGTTTACGGTGGAGGATGGAGAGGATCTATGAACGAGGCAAACGTTAATGGAGAAAATACCAAACGTGCAAAGAATCCCAAAGCAGATTTAGAGATGATGTACATAGACGAATATCTGCAAGGAAAAGGCTATTCGCGTAAGGGGCTGGCCACGCTGTCAGAAGAGGAGAGGACACGGCTCATGACTGAAGCATCCCAATATGCATCCTTCAAGCTTGAAGAACTAGAATCCCGCGCGCGGCTTCTCACAAAGATTAATGATGTTAACGATTTTTCATGAGCACACCGCATCAACGCTGCCTATATCGCGAACCATAAATTGGCGTGGCTACTGGGCCGATAATCTGGTGTCATCCCATTGAAATACATTTGATCAAAATAATCAAAAGGAGAGAACTAAATGGCTATTCGAGAATCATCTGCAATTTGGAAAGGCAACCTGACCGAAGGAAATGGCAGTATGCGCCTGGGCTCGGGCGCGTACGAGGGCGCTTTCAGCCGGGCTTCACGTTTTGAAAATGGCCCTGGAACCAATCCAGAGGAACTGATCGGCGCTGCTCATGCGGGATGTTTTTCCATGTACCTCTCGTTGATCCTGTCCAACGCAGGTCATGTCCCCACGCGCATCGACACCACTGCCAAAGTCCATCTGGGCGAGGGTCCTAAAATCACACTCATCGAGCTTTCCACAGTTGGCGAGGTTCCCGGAATTGATGAAAAAACTTTCATTGAGTTCGCCGAACAGGCAAAAAAGGGCTGTCCTGTTTCACAAGCGCTTGCGGCTGTGGATATGAACCTGACGGCTAGCTTGGCGCAAAGAGAATTGAGTTTGTAAAGCATGGAGCAGCGCCTCGATTATTCTAAAACTGCGCCAGACGGCATTGGAATCTTGCGCCAATTGGAGCGCTATTTGAAGAAAACGGGTCTTGAGCCCGACCTGGTGGAACTGGTCAAATTGCGGGCATCCCAAATTAACGGTTGTGCTTACTGTATCGATATGCACACCAAGGATGCCCGCAGCCATGGGGAAAGCGAACAGCGTCTTTATGGAGTAACCGCCTGGCGCGAGATGCCTTTCTACAGTGAGCGTGAACGGGCAGCGCTGGTCTGGACTGAATCAGTTACCAGAATTAACAAAGATCAGGTGCCAGACGAAATCTACCGTCAGGCGAGTCAACATTTCACAGAAAAGGAAATGGTAGACCTGACGCTGGCAGTGATCGCGATCAATTCCTGGAATCGGCTTGCGATCAGCTTCCGAACACCAGCAGGTTCTTACCAGCCGGGCCATCCGGTCTCAAAAAAGAATTTACTCAAAGAAGCGGAAGCTGATTGAAAGGGACTTTTTGACCGTTCACACCTTCTTTGTGCTGGAACCCATTCCACATGAGCAAAATTGATTTACTTTAAGTGGCGCAACGTCCGCCGTCGCCCAACTAAGAATCTCTGTGTTCTCTCTGGCGTTCCAAACGATACTCCATTATCCCAAATCGTCCAGCCACAATTAAGTTGAATTTGTTTCCATAGAACAGCTAAACCCAACTGACGAATGCGCCAGATACTTTGGGAGGAGATAAAGATAGCCTTGTCGAGTGAAATCTGGTAATAAATTCCACCTAATTGCGTAAAGTAAATACGCATTTCTACGGTTGTTGCTTCCCATTTGTCACGATAAAGTCACTCTGCGTATGAGCCCTTTGGAAGCTCCGGATGAACGGTCCTGGCGATTGGAGACTTGCAAGTAATCCTGACAGATTCTTCCCACAAGGATCTATATCAGAACAGGTAAAGCTATTCCTGTCGTAGCAAACGATACATTCGCCAAGTTGATAATTTAAAAATGGAGAATAAAATTATGAGAAAGTTACCACAAAATATCTTATGGGGCGAAGATGTGATTGGTAATGTCAGCGCCTATCCGGCGCTCCCTACCACCCTATGTCCCGGTTGT
>JAEURE010000350.1 GCA_016789485.1 Anaerolineales bacterium
TTCGGGCAGATAGTAGAAGTTTTCGTCCAGCGAACGGGCAAGGTCGAGCGCATCCGTAAACCCGTTAACATGTTTCGGCAAATTGGGGAAATAGAGAGAGAAAGGTGTTGGATCCCAGTCTTTACAGACGATCTCGTGCTCAGACGGGAGCGTGCCATCCACCATAAAGTCGGTGATGTAATTGTCGGGGCATTCATATCCCCAGCCGTAAATGGAATGCACACCGCCTTCAACGTAGATGTGATATCCATCTGCAAGATTTTGAGCCACAAATTGACCTTCTTCAAATGGAGTGGCTGGGTCAAGAGTGGCGTTCAATACAAAAGTGGGGACACCCTCCAACACCAATGGCTCGAAGACCACTTCTTCCTTTGGGGAGGACGGCCAGAACGCGCAAGTGACTCCGGTGTAGGCGCTTCCGTCGAGGCGTGGCACCGTGCCGTTCGAAGCCTGACCCGCTTCAATGGATTGAGCGATGCGCTCTTCCTGAGTCCCGCTGAAGAAGTCGTCATCTGTGCAGAACACGCTGAGGAACATGGTGTCTGAGAAGGTTGGGTCGCCAAGGTAATCAAATGTTGCCGGGTCGATCAAGGTGTTGAGATACATCAGTCGCAGCATGGGCACGAGGTCGCCGCTGTTGGCGGAAGCCAGCGCCTTCAAGAAGATCATGCGGCCTTCCAATGAGTACATTTGATAGGCAGTGGTGTATTCAAGTTGATTTAAGGTGAAAGTCCCTTTTGCCTTTTCACCGTTTGGCAGGGGAAATTCATACGCAATGGGTTTCTTGGAAACTTGCGCCGCCAATTTGTCGTACACTGCAACCGCATCCTCGCCGCCCATATCCGCGGAGCAGTCATCGTCTTCATTGCAGGCTTGCAGTGTGGCGACCAAAACTTTATCGAATGCCCTTTCCTGCGAATAGAGACTATCTTCACCGCTCAAGGTCATATTGATGGTTCCATCAAGGATCAATCCAGCTAGACGGTTTGGATATGCGCGTGCATAGGTTTGCGCCACGGCAGTTCCATAACTTACGCCGTACATCCATATCTTTTCATCACCAATCGCTTCGCGGAAGGCTTCAATATCCTCTGCTACTTGATTCGTGCCAAAGAAAGCCAGCTTGGCAGGGTCAATGCCAATCTCGGATACACACTCTTCCACATAGGCGCGGGTATCGTTAACAAGAGCCTGTTGTTCTTCAACAGTGTCATAGCCTTCTTGACCGGCAGTGTTGAACTCGGTCAGATAGCCAATAAAATCTTTTTCATACGCCACCGGGCATTCCAATGGATTGGAAAGACCGATGCCCCGCTGGTCGAAGAAGACAATATCATAATGCTGCTGAATATCGTCGCTGATGTAACCCAGATAGGAACTGCCAATGCCTGCACCACCGGGCCCGCCGGGAAAGGCCTGGATGAACATGCCGTAGCGTGTGCCGAGAGCGGGTGAAACAGCAAAGGTCACATTGATGGTTTCTGTATTCGCAGAATCAAAATGATTTAAAGGAACTGGAATACTTACACACGTCAGGTCTGGTTTTTCTGCGCAAGCCTCCCCGCCAAGTGCTTCAAGTTTTGTAACAATGCTTTCCGTTGTTGCGGCGGGTTGTGTAGCCGCCGGTGTTTCAGGTGTGGCAGGCGCTGGCATCAACGTCTGACATGCCATGGAGAAAATCCCAATTACCAAAATGAATTTCAAAAATTTTTTCAAGTTACTCTCCTCTAATTAATTGACCGAAGTTTACAATAAAGCCGTACCAAACGCACACCCCAATTTGTCCTATGACTCAAATCCCTGCCACTTGCGGATCTCTGCAATGCGTGACCCATGGTCAGGTTCCTTGTGCGGAGACGGATCATTCGCTTCATTCTTAAACGGATGGCTGGTCAATGCGTCGAAGACAGCATCTGCCCCGTTGGCAACGTTGCGCGGGTCATAGCCGCCTTCGAGTACAAAGACGATCTTGCCGTCACAATGTTCCTCCGCCAGCTCTACCAGTTTCTTCGAGATGTTGAAATATCCCTGCGTGGATAATCCCAATGAAGTGATCGGGTCATTCCAATGTGCATCGAAGCCAGCCGAGATCAACAGCATTTGTGGGCGAAAAGCCTCGACCATCGGTCTGAAGACTTCATCGCTGATGCGTGAGAATGTCTCGTCTCCGGCATAGGCATGCAGGGGGACATTCGCAATGCGCTTCCTTGCATGAGGCGCGTCTTCAAACCAGCCGGTGCCGGGATAAATTCCCCATTGATGGGTGGAAATAAAACCGGTTCTTTCATCGTTCATGAATGCGGCTTGTGTGCCATTGCCGTGATGCGCGTCATAGTCAATGACCATGACGCGTTCCAGCCCGCTTGATAATGCATCCTGCGCGGCGATGGCAATATTATTAAAAATACAGAATCCCATTGAACGCTGCGGCTCAGCGTGATGTCCCGGCGGGCGTACGATGGCAAAAGCATTCTTTGCTTCGCCGCGCATCACCATCCGTGTACAGGTGATGACTCCGCCAGCAGCGAGCAAAGCATCTTCGTACGATGTTTGGGTAACGTAGGTTGGCGCATGGTCAATCACTCCGGGTCCTTGTCGGCATACTTCTTCAATAGCCTGAATTAATTCTAGCTTATGCACACGCGCCACCTCTTCCACGGTTGCGCGTGTAGATTCAATTTGCTCTGCGGCGAAGGCGCCGAGTTTTGGCTCA
>JAEURE010000351.1 GCA_016789485.1 Anaerolineales bacterium
TTGAACGTAAATAGCCAAGGCGGTGCACGATAAACCCTCCGCCAAGACGTCCCAGCATAAGCAGCGCAAAAAAGAGGGAAAGGCTTTGATTGCTTGAGAGTACGCTTGCCCCATGAATCTCCTGAAGAAATGTTACCAGCCAGGATGCAATACCGATCTCTGCGGCGACATAAAATGCAATGGCGGCGTAAAACCAGGGGAGGTTTCCTTTGAATGCAAAGTTGGGGATGTTACGAAAGTCAATACTGTTACTTTGATTTTGCGATCTTGGAAATTTGAGGAATAAAAACAGCAATACGAACAAGGCGATGAGTGGAATGTCCCAACGGTAAACTGTGCGCCATGAGATGTTTAATCCCAGCAGCCAGCCTGCAAATAAAGGGGCTACCAGAGAGCCAAGTCCATGCAAAACCGCCATAAGATTCAGGTACAGCCCCTTTTGGTGAGGATGGATTTGTACAATTGTGGCGTTCGCGCCTAATTCAATAGCGCCCAACCCGAGTCCCACGGAAAACAAAGATGCAGTCAGCAGGAATGTGTTGCTGAATGAGCTGTACCCTGCAACGCCAGTCGCCAATAAGAGACCAGCCATTATCAAGATCATCTTTAGGCCAAACCGGTCAGCTAGAATGCCTGCTATCAGCGAAGTGACGACAAAACCGAAGTATTCCCCGAAAAAGATATTTCCGCTGATGCCATAATCGATATTCAATTCGCGGATCATGGATGGAAGGGTGGGGCCTTTCAGATTATCCGTAAAGCCGAAGACAAAGAACGAAAGAAAACATGCAGCAGTGACAAGCAAAACAGTTGTTTTTGCAGATTGATTTTTCATAAATGGATTGTACTTTAAAAAGAATGAAGCCCAGTTTTAGCCTCATTCGTAAAACAAAATTTTCGAAAAATTATTTTCCAGCAGATGAGATGGAGAGAATATCGTCAGCAACAATGGCAATTGCGCCGATCAGGCTTGCATCCGGCCCAAAGGGAGATAAAAGCACTTCGGCTTGCTGGTCAATTTCAGGCATGGAGTGACGCGCCATGGTTTCCTTGATGGCAGGTAAAAGATATTCGCCCGCTATGCTCAATGGCCCGCCCAGGATGATCTTTTCGGGATTAAAAATGTTGATAAGTCCTGCGAAGCCCTGTCCCATGGCGTGGCCCGCCTCCGTGAAAGAATCAATCGATTCTTTATCACCTGCATCTGCTGCTTGTTTGATGAGAGGGATCGTCAATGGGGAGTTTTGTTCCGCCATCAGTTTGGGAACGATACTGGTGCGCTTAACTTCCAAACGTGCTTGAACGCGTTGGATGATGGAATATTGATTTGCGTACGTTTCCCAGCACCCGCGGTTGCCGCAGTGACAGACTGTTTGTGAAGGCTCTGCCATGATGGGAGAATGTCCGATTTCGCCAGCGTACCCGTTTTTTCCGCGATACAACTTTCCATTAAGGAATAATCCGCCGCCAATGCCGACGCCAGCAAAAACAAAAAGGAAGTCTTGGCTTTGGCGCGCTGTGCCAAATAAATGCTCGGCAGTTGCCGCGGCATTCGCATCGTTTTCAACGAACACTTTAAGTTTGGTCTGCTCTGAGAAAATTTTTCCAAATGGGACGTTGCGCCAGTGCAGGTTTGGAGCGAATATCAAAACTCCTTTTTTTATATCGACAGTACCCGGTGTTGCCAGCCCCATGCCGAGAAAGCTAACGTTCTTCTTTTTTCCTGCGGCCATGGCTTCTTTTACGATGCGCAAGGTTTGGTCGATCATCTTTTGCTGATCTTCATTTGGGTTGGCATCTTCACGCTTGCGCCACATGATCTTTCCAAGAAAATCAGTGACAGCCACGGAGACAAAATCCACGCCAAGTTCCACGCCGATGATTAATCCGGCTTGTGAGTTTATTTCAAGCATTGTTGCAGGGCGGCCTGCTCCGCTGGAATTGCTGCCCGCTTCGTGAACCAGGTCGCGGGCAATTAATTCATCCACCAGACTTGAGATGGTGGATTTATTCAATCCGGTAACTGTGGCCAGTTGCGCACGAGAGATTGGCGCGCGGGCATGGATCAAGCGCAGCACATAGGAGAGATTATTTTCGCGAACGAAGGTTTGGTCTGTTATGAAGTTTGACATGGGTAATTAGTATGATGGGGCAACAAATTGATTATATCCATCGAAGATGATTTGTCAACGCAATTGGAAATGTTTGAAAATGAAACTGGTTCATTAAATATAAAAAGGGCAGAGAAGATTTTCTCTGCCCTGCTTGAGCTTATTTCGACTTCAAGGTTCCCAGCCTGGATTTTTCTGACTATATTATCTCGTGCCGAGCAGGATATCGATGGTCAATTGATCGAGGCGCTCGTAACGAAGCCCGCGCCTTCCCAGTGCCGCCCGATCAAATGCCTGCGCTTTGAGTGCGGACGCCTTCTCAGCGCTGTACTTCCCGAAATACTGTTTCATGGAACCATCGTCCGCATTGATCTCAGCCAACACCGCCTGCACTTCTTTATCCGCATTGAATTGTGCGGCTTTCTCTTTAAGAATTAAGTATGTACGGATGCATCCGCGCGCGAAATCTTTCACGCCCTCATAATCTTCTGTGCGATAGGCATGCGCATCAAAATGACGCGGACCGTCGTATTTCACGTCCTCAAGGAACTTAACCAGATAGAACGCTGCTTTGATGTCACGCGAACCAAAACGCA